>JAOZOL010000432.1 GCA_029933295.1 Desulfobacterales bacterium
CGGTCGTACGGTTTACCCGTTTGGTTAAGCGGGATATTTTCCTTGCAGCGGTTCTTGAATGGATGACCCCTTTTTTAGCGGCCTTATCAATGATCGATATGGCCGTATTTAACTCACCGGCACGATCTGCATCACTTCCCTGACCGGAAAGCTTGAGCGTCTTAACAACGTTTTTGATACGGGTCTTAACCGCCCGATTACGCAACCGCCGTTTCTGGCTTTGCAGATTTCGCTTGACTGCGGATTTATGGTTTGCCAATGTTTGAACTCCTTTTGAATATATTTATAAAAATAAAAGGGATTGATAACCGATTGAACCTGCTATGTCAAGATTTTTATATAAAAACAAACAATGACAAACGAAAATAAACGCGTTGCAAAAGCAGCCGGCGTCATCGGCATATTTACGTTGTTGAGTCGTATCTTCGGTTTTATCAGGGACATGGTTGTTGCCTGGTTTTTTGGGGCAGGGATGTTAACTGATGCATTTTTCGTGGCATTCAGGATTCCCAACCTGCTCCGGCGCCTTCTGGCTGAAGGATCGCTGAGCATGGCGTTTGTTCCGGTTTTTACGGAATATTTAACGCAAAAGGGAAAAACCGAAGCCTTTACCATGGCAAGATCCGTACTCCGGGTGTTATCGGTTGTCCTGGTATTAATTTCAGTAATCGGCATTATTGCAGCCCCCGAAATTGTCCGGATCATGGCGCCCGGTTTTGACGGCGAAAAATATCAGCTCACCGTGGCCCTGACCCGGATCATGTTTCCTTATATCTTTTTTGTCTGTTTAGTCGCGCTCTGCATGGGCATATTAAACGTGCTGGGACATTTTGCAGCGCCGGCCCTGGCCCCTGTTTTTTTGAACCTTGCAATCATTGGGGCTGCTTTATTTATATCCCCTTTTCTGAAACATCCTGTCACCGGACTTGCCATCGGTGTCCTGATTGGCGGGATTCTTCAATTGGGCCTGCAAGTTCCGTTTTTAATTAAAAAAGGATTATTTTTCTGGAAAAAAGCCCCTTTTTTCCATCCAGGGGTTAAACGGATTATTATCCTGATGGGACCTGCGGTTTTGGGGGCTGCCGTCCAGCAAATAAACCTTTTTATCGGGACCCTGCTTGCTTCGCTCCTCCCCGACGGAAGCATTTCCTATCTCTATTATGCCGACCGCCTTGTTGAATTTCCCTTAGGTATATTGGCGATTTCGTTGTCTGTGGCGGTCCTGCCGACTTTTTCCCGTCAGGCTTCCGGAAAAAATTTATCTGAATGGAAAAAAACCTTTACATATGCCATGAATTTAACCTTTTTCATTACCCTCCCTGCCCTGGTCGGGCTTATGATATTGAGCCAACCGATTATCAAGCTGCTGTTGCAGCATGGTGAATTTAATCCCCGGGCCACTGTTTTAACAGCACAGGCTCTGGTATATTACAGCACAGGCCTCTGGGCATTTTCAGCCGTCAGGATTCTTCTGTCTGCCTTTTACTCTTTGCAGGATACAACAACACCGTTTAAAGTCGCTACCATCTCGGTTATCACGAATATACTGCTTAGCATCGCATTAATGGGCCCGCTTCTCCACTGTGGCCTGGCTTTGGCAACCGCCCTGGCCTCAATGGTAAATGTTGTTCTTTTGACCTATTGTCTAAGAAAAAAAATCGGTGCCATTGGGGGGAAAAAGATCGTTGAGTCTGTCGCAAAATCTATGATATGTTCGATAGCCATGGGTATAGGTCTGTTTTGCTTAACCTGTTTATTACCCATATCCGACAATACATCTTTCTTGAAAATGGTGTGGATTGTAACCTTAGACATTGCAGCCGGTATCTCCATTTACGGACTGATTGCGTATATTGTTGGCTGCCGGGAACTTAAACATATATTTACGCTCTTAAAAAAAGGGTAGCATCGTTATTGTGAAACCAATTCATATAAAGATTGCGATAGTTTTTGTCATACTGATTTTAATTTCCTGTTTTGCAATCATTATCTGGGGCGATAACGGTTTAAAAGATTTAAATGCCGCAAAACAAAAATTAAATGATTTAAAAATGCAAAACACGGAACTTCAACGCCAAAACATAGAATTGAGCCGAAGAGTCAAGCGGTTAAAAGAAGACCCGGAATATATAGAAAACATTGCACGCCAGGAACTAAAAATGATCGGTGAGGATGAAATCGTCTTTAAATTTCAACAAAAAAAAGCCGCTGAAGC
>JAOZOL010000433.1 GCA_029933295.1 Desulfobacterales bacterium
TGGGTTTCCATCTCAATTTCATGAGTGATATCTCGCTTAATGGCAATGTAATTGACCTTTTTGCCAGAGGCGTCAAACACAGGTGAAATAGTTGCATCTTCAGTATAGAGGGTTCCATCTTTTTTCTTATTGAGGAAACGTCCTCTCCAGATCTCATCACGTGTCAGCGTCTCCCACAGCTCCTGATAAAAGACATCGTCATGCTTGCCACTCTTGAGGATATGCGGGTTCATACCGATGGCCTCTTCACAGGTATAACCAGTAACTTTTTCAAATGCTGGGTTGGTATATTGTATTGTTCCTTCCAGATTGGTGATAACGATGGTTTCATTACTTTGAGCAATGGCCTGCAGCAAATGCTCCCGCTCCTCTTCCGCCTGTTTACGTTCCAGCATTTCCTTACGCAAATCACTAGTTTTTTCACTTACTCGCTGCTCTAATCGCTTATTTAAAAAAGATTTGTATGTGGCAATAAACACAAGCAGAAAACATAAGAAGATAAGAAGAGTTGCCCCTTGCCAATACTTGCGTAAAAAGTCTGTGAAGGTGATTTTTCCAATGTACTTCTGGTACAGACAGAGGTGTTGCTCTCTTAAAAGTTCATGAATCGATTGATAATCAAGCGGTGCATCCCACCCACCGATATTTGCGGTTTTGGCAGCCGGACTCGATTCTGGCATGCTCAATAGAGCCGTAGCAACATCTTTAACCAGTTTAGGAGAGACATGAGAGAGTGTGGCAAATGGCCATTCTGGATACAGTCGGGTACTGAGGAGATAATCGAATTCGCTACTTTTCGTTTGGCTGTTGAGTATTTTAAAATCGGCAAGGACTATTTTTCCTTCTGCCGCCATCCTCTCAAGGGTATCCGTGCGTACCGTCCCAGCATCAGCTTCGCCGTTAAGAACAGCCTGAACAACCGCATCGTGAGTTCCTGCAAATTTCAACAGACCAAAATCTTGATCTGGTTGGATTGAATGTGCATAAAATTCGCGCCAGGCAGCCATCCAGCCGCCTAGAGAATCCCGATTAACGGCCCAGAATGACTTGCCGATAAGATCGTTCAGCGTATTGATATCAGCAGAATCAGAACGGGTAAAAATTACCCCGCCAAATCGATGTAGAATCTTATTGCCATGTAAATTTTTCAGTGTTGCAATCCGACTCAGGCCATGATCGGATTCCAAGATTACGTAGTAACTGCTGTTCGTAATCAGAAAATCGATATTCTGCGACATTACTGCCAAACGCACATTTTCAAAATCCAGTGGAACAATTTTGAAATGTCTACCGGTAACTTTTTTACTTAAATAGTCTGCCGTTGGTCCCCACTTTTTGGCAGCCTGGCTATGCCCACGTTTGGCCAAAACTCCGATTTTAACTACTGTGGATGGGGTGTCGTTAGCAGATGTCAAAGAGGGGACAAAAAGAACAAAGAACACGCTGATAGCTAACAGGTTCAGCAAATACCGCGAGAGTTTAGAATGAAAGAATTTCAGATGAAAAATTACTTTTCCCATAATCAATCAAAGCCTTTATCAAAGGAACTGACTTTATCAGTATATACTTGTTTCAATAAGATTTCTTAATTTTAATGTTGAGGACAGCAAACAAATGAATCGACGAGAGAGGACTTTGGCCATTTCCAACAGACAGTTGAAAACGGGCGGAGGAATATCTCAGGGATTTTCAGGTTAAGTCGGTCAATTTGTGGGAAAAATTGAAGCCCTACTGCACTGCATACCAGAGTTACTAGCTTAACATTGTAAAAAATTAGCCGTTGTGAAAAGGGAAATCGCACGAATGTGCAGCCGCTGATTAAAAACAGTACTGCCAGCAGAAAACTGCTCCCGAGGTTGAAAAGGCAGATGTTCAGTGTTACTGACATTCGCCCCTCAAGGTAGCCTGTCACCTGTGGGTCGCTGCAAGCGTTACAACCGATAGAGTCGATCTTGCTGCTGTCGTCCAGCTGTTCGCAGACTGGCCGGTAGTTCTTAGTACAAATCTCAGGCCGGGGTTCACTACATGTAGTCAAATTCACAACCGGCTGCAGTTTGCTTGCTGCGCACCCAGTCAGAAACAGCAGATATGTGAGCAACAGAGTAAATGGTTTAATCTGTTTCCGTGTTGGCATCAGTTGTTTCACCTTTGTGACTGAGTTGTGCCTTTGTCTCAAGCCTGTTTGAACCGCACCCCCGCTCCCTGATATTGATG
>JAOZOL010000434.1 GCA_029933295.1 Desulfobacterales bacterium
CATAAAAAGCTTTTTACAAAGCCGTCTTATTCAAGACTGTAATTGGGCGCTTCTTTTGTGATAATAACATCATGGGCATGACTTTCACGCAAACCCGCAGCACTGATTTTAATAAACCGTGCCTTTTCCCGTAACTCATCAATGGTGCGGCAGCCGACATACCCCATGCCTGACTTCAGGCCGCCCACCAGCTGGAATATATTTTCAGCGATGGTTCCCCGATAAGGTACCCTGCCGACAATCCCTTCCGGTACCAGCTTGTCTCCGTCGGTTTCATCGCCCTGATAATACCGGTCCTTGCTGCCCCGTTTCATGGCCTCCACCGACCCCATGCCCCGATATGCTTTGTAGCTTCTTCCCTGGAAGATAATTTTTTCTCCCGGACTTTCCTCTGTTCCGGCAAAAAGCCCGCCGATCATTACGGAAGATGCACCGGCCCCGATGGCCTTGGTAATATCACCGGAATATTTAATGCCTCCGTCTGCAATTATCGGCACACCGGTTTTATTGGATATGGTGCGGCAATTTAATATCGCCGTCAGCTGAGGCACGCCCACACCGGCAATGATTCTTGTGGTGCAGATCGATCCCGGTCCAATTCCTATTTTAACGGCGTCAACGCCTGCATTAATCAGTTCCTCAGCTCCCTGGGCTGTTCCCACATTTCCCGCGATGACTTCAACGCTTTTTGATATGCTTTTAAGGCGTTTAACGGAATTGATCACATTTTTCGAATGACCGTGGGAGGTGTCGATTAACAGAATATCTGCGCCCGCTTTAATCAGGGCTTGGGCACGTTCCATCATATCCGAGCCGACCCCGACTGCAGCCCCAACCCGAAGCCTGCCTATGCTGTCTTTGCAGGCATTTGGATATTTTTTTATTTTTTCAATGTCTTTAATCGTTATCATTCCGGTCAGCCGGTTTTTATCCTTGACCACCAGCAGTTTTTCAATCCGATGTTCATGTAATATTTTTTTTGATTCTTCGAGGCTGATCCCTTCGGAAACGGTCACCAGATTTTCTTTTGTCATTACCTCGAAAACTTTTTTGTCCGGATTGGTTTCAAACCTGAGATCTCTGTTTGTCACAATCCCGACCAGCTTATCTCCTTTGGTGACCGGAACGCCGGATATGTGAAATTTTTTCATTAATTTTAGAACTTCGCGGATGGCGACATCCGGACCGGTTGTCACCGGATCGACAATCATGCCACTTTCAGATTTTTTGACATGTTTCACTTCCAGACTCTGGCTTTTTATGCTCATGTTCCGGTGAATAAACCCCAATCCTCCTTCACGCGCAACACTGATGGCTGTCTGGGCTTCCGTAACCGTATCCATGGCTGCGGTGACCAGGGGTATATTTAAGTTAATGCTTTTGGTTAATCGCGTGCTTGTGTTCACATCACTCGGCAGAACATCCGAATAATTTGGTAATAACAATACGTCATCAAACGAATACGCTTCCTCAGGCGGTCTCTTTATCATAATGCCTCCAACATATTAATTCATAAACCAACAGTATCCGGGTTACATACAAACTTGATGGCTCCGTAAAAAGCTTCTCATGGTAATGAATTACCACTGTATGAGAAAAATAACTTATCAATCATTTCAAATGATTATGAATGAGTTATTTGGAAGTCCAACTGGAGCAAAGCGCTGCATCCTTCGTTTCTTCAAAGTACGAAAAGTACGAAAAGTACGAATCATCACTCAGGCTTTGCGCGTCTTGCCAATTTTATAAGATATGGTGGAACTTTTTTCTTTGCCATCTAAATCGGACTTTTTGCTATTTTATCAAACTTGACAAGTCCATTATCATTATATTAATACTTCTCACAATAAAAAGTTCTAATTTTTTTATTTTATGACGATGGGGCTATCCACGGCCCATGAAAAAAACATGGTCGACGGCTTTGTAAAAAGTTTCGTATGCAAGGCGCGCAAGCCGGGAAAGGGCGAGGCGTACTTTTCGTACGTTGAGCCCTTGCTCGGTGAAGCGCAACGCAGCAGACGGACTTCCAAATAACTCATTCATAATCATTTGAAATGATTGATAAGTTATTTTTTTCATACAGTGGTAATTCATTACCATAAAAAGCTTTTTACGAAGCCGTCAATATTTAATTTTTTAAAAAATACCTATACCTTATGCTGATTGAGATCAACCCAAAAAATCCACAGCCCAGGCTGATTGCACAGGCA
>JAOZOL010000435.1 GCA_029933295.1 Desulfobacterales bacterium
ACTATAGCTGCGCCGTTAAATGCCTTGCATATGGAAGCCTCCGACTCGTGCAAAATTCAGGTATTAAATCGGCACCTTGTCAACCACTTCAGCGGCCTTGTCAATGGAATCGTGGGCAGGGTTTCCCAAAACCGGCACAATGGACACCACTGCCCCGCCGAGCCTCATGGGTACTGTAATTATTTTGGTCAGCACACACCCGCTTAACAGAGTCATAACCATTATCAGAATCATGATTCGAAACAATTTCATAAAAAATTCTCCCATCCTTAATTTAATCAGTTCCCAGATTCAAATACCAAGTTTCCGGCGCAATATTCGTTGCAACACTATCATTAACAAATAAATTCCCCAATCGTAAACCGGCCAGATAGAAAATAAACGGTTCAACGAAAGTGAGCGCCCCTATGCCGCTCTTTTTGCTTAAATATCATAAAACACCCTGATTCCACAACATCCCAATCCCTGTGGAGCTAAAAAAAACCGCACCAGCAGTCATTTGATTTTTCCGGATAGCCGTAACTTCTCAATAAGGCGTTTTTGTCGGGTTGCAGAAAAAGGGCGGTAACACAAATAACAATAGCCGAAAAATAGTGGTTTAAAATATTACATTTTTTTGATAATTGTAAAAAAACAACATTAGTAAAAATCAATCCATCGCAGGGGATGCTACGTGAAAAAAAATTTAGAAATCCAGGTGCTGATTATCGGCGGCGGGGCCACGGGAACCGGCATTGCCAGAGACCTTTCACTTCGGGGCGTTAAATGCATTTTGGTTGAAAAAAAGGATATTAATGCAGGCGCGTCCGGGGCCAACCATGGCCTGCTTCACAGTGGTGCCCGGTATGTTTCAAATGATCCTGAATCAGCACAGGAATGCAGAGATGAAAACAGGCTTTTAAAACAACTGACTCCCGACTGTATTGAAGCCACCGGCGGCCTTTTTGTTGCAGTCAAAGGCGATGATGAACAATTTATCGCTGATTTTCCAAATTATTGTGAAAAAGCCGGTCTTCCCTGTAAACAGATGGATATCCGTGATGCCATGGAAGCGGAACCCGCGCTTTCGGATAAAACCATCGCCGCTTACGAGGTGGAAGACGCCTCAGTCGATCCCTTTAAGCTGGTCCTTGAAAACATCACAGACGCGCAAAAGCTGGGCTGTAAATTTTTCAGAGAGATGAAAGTCGTTGGTTTTGAAAAAAACAAGACCCGAATTTGTGCGGTTGATCTGGTCAATAAAAATACCGGTGAAAAAATGACCATTGAAGCAGAAATGGTGATCAATGCCACCGGTGCCTGGGCCGGTGAAGTTGCAAAAATGGCAGGTGCGGCCATTGATCTGATTTATTCCAAAGGAACGCTGGTGATTACGCACAGCCGGGTTTCCCATCGTGTGATAAACCGTCTGCGCCCACCGTCGGATGCGGATATTCTGGTGCCGGGAGGAACTGTTTCGGTTATAGGAACCACTTCTTTACGGATGGATTCATTAGATGACATAAGGCCCACGGTTGCCGAGGTGGATCGTATTGTGGACGAAGGGGCGTCCATGATGCCCTGTCTTGACTCCGTCCGATATATCCGTGCCTATTCAGGGGTGCGCCCCCTTCTGGGAGGCGGTGGCAAAGGAGATGATCGATCCGTGACCCGGGGATTTGATCTGGTGGACCACAAAAAAGATGATATTGAAAATTTTATCACCATTACCGGCGGAAAATTGACCACGTTTCGGCTCATGGCCGAAAAAACAGCGGATCTGGTGTGCGAAAGACTCGGCATTTCAGCCACCTGTCAAACAAGAAGGATACCGCTTATCTCAGCCCATAAAACCCGATGGGCGGTTCCGGGATTTTCTCCAAAAGAGTGGTTTAAAGGCCATAAATCAGATGATTTGCTGCTTTGCGAATGTGAAATGGTGCCCCAGAGCGCCATTGAAGAAATTATCAGCAGTTTTGATATATTTGAAAAACAGGCGGATTTAAAAGGAATCGGCCAGCGCAGCCGCATCGGCAAAGGCTCCTGTCAGGGGTCTTTCTGCAGTATTCGAATTGCCGCGTATCTATACGATCGGGGACATTTGTCTGCTGATCAGGGAATTGACAACCTTAAGGCGTTTATTAACGGACGATGGAAGGGCCAGCGCAGCCTGCTGTGGGATATGCCGGTTATTCAGGCAGATCTTCAGGAGGCCATGCATTGCGGGCT
>JAOZOL010000090.1:0-2835 GCA_029933295.1 Desulfobacterales bacterium
CCGACTCCGGCATGGCAGGCACAAGCTCGACAACCCCAAGATCGGTAGTCTTTCCCGGAGAGATCGTACCCGTAACTTCAGCTTCATACAATACGATATCAGGGCCACCCATGGCTTTAATCGCAAATATGAAATTTTCACCAGCTGAGATATTTTTTACCAATGCCCTATGAGCGCTGCATTTAAATGAATCGCCCCCCATCCAGGTTTCATTTTCGTCATACACATCGCAGGTAATTGTGGTGACGCCATAAAACTGACATTCATCATACCCTGCTGCATAAAGAGACGTTGACAACGGGTCGGAACCCATATCGTCCGACGCATGCCAGTCAGTCGCTGTTTGGTCCCCTGACTGATCCTTATCCGGCCATTGAAGGGAAAAAACCGCAGAACCGGTTTCGGAATCATCGCTGCTGGATCCGCCATCACAGGCCGGCATTAAAATTCCCACCCATAAAATCAGAAAACCTATCATCACACCGCGGCAAACGGCTTTATTTGCAAAAAAAAGACGATACATTATAAAATACCTCCTTAGATAATCATTATCATCAGATATCCCTCATCCCTGACAAAACGACAAGTCATTACCATTTAAAATTGGCAGACCCGATTCCCGGGACATTTACTTCATAAGTTTCACTACCGCCTCTGGGCAAACTGTCTTCTATCCGGGTTGAACCATTCTCCGCAAATGTTGCACCACCACCTAATATGATTGTATAATGACTAATGCCATCGCTGCATGTCCCGCTTTCTGTCCCGGCTTCATTATATATTGCCAGATCATGATCGCCGACAGGAAGGCCTTTAACCTCTATAGGTTCTCCAGCCTGACTGATTCCTTTCTCTTTTCCGGCAAATACAACCCTTAAAGAAACACCACATTCTGTATCGCTCCAGGTTATACTTGCATTCGGATTATTAGACCCCCCGTGACCACCGCTATCATTATTGGCAGCAACAGCGACGCCGCCACCGGCCGCAGCCAGACCGCCTGCAGTAATCCCGACAATGGCAGCAGTTGATAAACCTGATCCCGTTGCGGTTATGGTTCCCCCGCTTGTGGCTGCAGCAGCCGTACCGGCCGTACCGCCGGACGATGCCATGGCTGAAGCCGAATAAATACCGCCAACCACCATTCCAAACCGGGCCGAAGATTCCACCGCATCAACCGTAATGGAATCAGAAAAGCCTGAAACAGTTTCAGGCGCTTTTGACAATTCCGTATAAACGGCAATGACGCCCACTGCTTTGACTTCCTGCCATTCCGGCACATCTGTTGCCCCGCCTTTAGTTACTGTAAAAGTTTGTGTTTTAACAACCTGATTATCGGCATTTACCGCCAAAAAAAGGTATTTAATCCGATGCGTATAATCGGCTGGAGACGGTAAAATTGCCCTGTATCTGTTTTTATCAATCCTTTCCATTTCAACAAACACGTATTCCGCCTGCTCATCCGCCTTAAAATAGCAACGGACAAGCTTGACGGCATGTTTATCAGTTACCGTTGCATCCAGTTGAATTCTTTTTGCGGGAACAAAAAAATCAATGGGTGAGTGATTGACCTCTGTTGTCACGGACATTGCCTTGGCAAAAAGAGACCCAGGAGTGACAAAAAAAGCCCCGATTAAAAAAATAAAAACAGATATAATAACAAAACATCTTTTCATTTGATTCTGCATCATTTTCCCTCCATTCATATCTTTTTGACAGTTTCGATTTTTGAACTTACTGATCAAACAACCCTTGTGGAACAGCGATCCCGGCTGTTTCAAATTCATTTAAAAAACTGGGGATATTGCCGGCAGGTACAATTTCCCCGATTATTTTCCCGTCTTCCCCGATCCCGGTCTGATTAAAAGAAAAAATATCGCTCACCCGGGAATTTCCATTTTCATCCAGTCCCAGCACCTCGGATATTTTGAAAATTTTCCGTGACCCGTCATGGAAACGGGTGGTTTGAATAACAACATCAATGGCTGATGCAATCTGAGCCCTGATGGCTGATAAGGGGAGTTCAATCCCGGAAAACAGGGAAAGTGTTTCTAAACGTGAAAGTGCGTCGAGGGGGGAATTCGCATGGATAGTCACCATTGTTCCGCCATGTCCGGTATTCATCGCCTGAAGTAAATCAAGAGCCTCGCCACCTCTTATTTCTCCTATGATAATACGGTCAGGCCGCAAACGCAGAGTGGATTTTAATAAATCCCGAATTGTCACCTCGCCCCTGCCATGGCGATCCGCCATTTTGGTTTCAAGGGGCAGTATGTGATCCTGCTGAAGCTGCAATTCCGCTGAATCCTCAATTACAATGATCCGCTCGTTGTTTGGAACCAGGGAAGAGATAGCATTCAAAAGAGATGTTTTTCCGGAACCGGTCCCCCCGGAAACAATGATATTTTTTTTCATCACCACACAGGCGCGCAGAAAATCAACAGCATCTTGTGTGATGGACCCGAATTCAACAAGTTTGCCAACCGTTAACGCGTCTTCCGAAAATTTTCTCACCGACATGCAGACCCCTTTACGAGAACAGGGGGGCAAAATAATATGGATACGTGATCCATCCGGAAGACGTGCGTCCATGGTAGGCTGTTCAGCATTGATCCGCCGCTGTACAAATTGTGATATATTGACAACCGCACTCATCAACGAATCATGCGAATCAAAAGCCGCATCAGTTTTTTCAACGCGTCCTTTTTTCTCAACCCAGATTTCCGTGGGACTGTTTATCATTATTTCAGTCACGTCCGGATCATCCAGGTACGGAATAACAGGTGATAAAAAGCTTCTTACTGTTTCAGAAAATTGACTGCTCATGGTTTCCTC
>JAOZOL010000090.1:2935-8620 GCA_029933295.1 Desulfobacterales bacterium
CTATTCATACTTTTCAATCCGTTTTCTAGCCTTGGTATAATATTCGCTTGATGGCGGACAAATTTTCAGCACCTCTTTCCATAGGGATAGCGCCTGCTCAGGATCCAGATCTTCTATAATATAGGCTTTTTCATATAGTTTTTTGGCTTTTGCGATAAGCCGGCCCTGTACTTCAAGCGCCTTTTGATGGTCCGGCTTTGCCTTTAATGCCTGGGAAATTTTTAAAAGTGTGACTTCATATTCATTGTTTTTTAATGTTTGCTGTGCCTGACGGGTATACTCATCGGCAATATAGGTTGCAATTTGCGATGAAAAAAAACTGTTTCTCTTGCCGATCACTTTTTTATCCAGGTCAAGCACTTTAGACCAGATTTGAAAAGCCTGAGAAATCTGTTTATTTTTGTAAGCATTCAAGCCGTTATTATATCCTTCTGAAACCCTGGAGATCCTCTCCCGGAGTGTCTCTACTTCAGATTTGACGGATTTTAAATCCGTTGATTCCATTTTTAATACGGTATCGAGGTTCTCCACAGCGATGCCTGCATTTCCTTTTACATAATGATCCAGCGCCCCGTCTATGATGTGATAAGCTTTTTCTTTTATATCTGCAGCGAATTTTTCTTGTTCGGCCTTTGCTGCTTCCTTTGCTGATTGTTCTTTTGCGGCAAGTTCTTTTTTCTGTTTCTCGATGGTTGTTATTTTCGATTTTGCCGCTTGATAATACACACTCTCCAAGGGAATTAATCGAAAGACTTCCATGGCCTGCTCATATTGATTGGCGTCAAAGAGTTCTCCTGCTTTTTCCATGACCTGCTGGTTCTGCTGCTCGAATTTTGCTTTTTCAAGTGCTTCTCTGGCCTCCAGAAATTCCGGATTAATGGCCAACACTTCATTATATTTGTCAATGGCAGATTGCCATAGTTGATTTGCCAAAAATTGATTTGCCAAGGAAAAATATAATGCTGCTGTTTTTTCTTTGCCGGCCTTTTCAGAAACTATGATTTTAGTATCTTTGCTTTCAACGGATGCTTTTTTGCCAGCAACAGCTGACTGCGATTCATCTTTCTGAGTTTCAGCGACCATTGGCTCCTTTTGACTCACTGGTTTTGATTTGGAAAACAAAACTGCCATTAGCAAAACAACAAGAATGCCTGCCAATGCAATGATCAGCAATTTTCGCGTTTTTGAGGACTCAACTTTTTTACTTTTGCCGGGTGCAAGAATCGCATCCTTTTCAAGCACGGAATCTTTATGAATAAACCGAAAAATTGTGGAACCGACTTCAACCTCATCGCCTGTCCGGATCTGTTGTGCATTTTTTATGGGCCGGCCGTTTAAATTCGTACCGTTGGTGCTGTTTAAATCTTTGATAAAACAGTCGGTGCCTTTAACGGTAACCAGCGCGTGCTGTCCGGATGCCATTTTATCATCAATTTGAATCGAGCAGCCCGACGTGCGTCCGATAAAATTTTCAGCCTTATTCAAAATATATTCTTTGCCATACCCTTTGTTTGAAATGATAACGAGCTTGTGATAACTGGGCGCTGTCGTATGGGAAAGAGATTTTGAATCATAAAGAACAGTCTTATCGCCTTCCTGTTCAATACCATGGGCAGGCGATGCGGATTCAGGTGTTTTTTCCTCAGACGCCCCTTGCTGCTGGCTGCCTTGCAACATGTCTTTATATTCATCCGAAGATATAACATTTGTTTTACCCGCATCCTCATCGTCTATGGCGGCAACACGATCGGTTTTGCCCACATTGTCAATTAAGATTTTTGTGTCTCCGACTTTTATAGTTTCACCGCCGGAAAGCCGGGTTCTCTCCGTAATTTTTTGATCATTTACAAAAACTCCGGTGCTGCTTTTTCTGTCTTCAATATAAAAATATTCATCTTCAAATTTAATAAACGCATGCCGGCGTGAAACCCCTTCATCGGATATGATGATATCATTGGTTTCACTCCGACCCACGGTATATGTTTTGTTCTCCAGTTGAAATTCCCGGTCCTTGCGCCCTGCCTCTTTAATAATCAGTTTAAACATAAGAGTCTCTTTATTATAATGGTACTTAATTATTTTTTGACGAATGTTCTATTTTTTTTATTTCATCAGCCGCATTAATATGTCTGAAGTCTTTATTATCCGGTATGAGCAGTAAAATTTTCTCCAGAATATCATGCTGTCTTTCTTTATTTTTTAGTTTTGCGGCTTTTTTGTATAAAAACATAAAATTATTATACTGACCCATTAATTCTGCTTTTACCTGTAACAATCTATCCTCGATTTCAGAATAAAGCCCTGGCAGCGGCTTACATGCATCCAGTCGCAGCAGTGCATCTGCATAATATTGTGACGCAATAAAAAGATTGCCGGTGCTGATTGACTTTTCATCAAATGCACTGTTCCCCAGATCATTTAAACGCTTTGCTTCATCAATATCACAACTGATATCTGTTTCTGCTTTGATAAAAACATTTTTAATGCCCCAGGTATAGTCCCCGGGGGGATTCATGGTATTGTTAAATTCTACAATATTTTTTTCAACAGAAAGCATGTTACGCGGCAGATAAACAGTTGTTTCCCTTCCCGCAGTATCGCCCGTCATAGGCACCGAGGCTATTTGTTTTCCATTTAAAGAAACAGCCACCTCATTGACGGAATTGATAAACCCCGGGGTATAATGAAGAAACACACTGCCGGGGGGTGCAATAAATGAAAAAATAATTTTGTCTTTTCGAAAATCAATGCCATAGGCCGGAAGATATCCATAACCCTTGTCAGCAGGCAACTCGATGGGTTCATTGGAGAGGTCTTTTAAAGTTGCAACTGATTGAGGGGTATCAGACGGGGTAAAATCAATTCCTTTAATAATGATTAAAAATACCAGTAAAACAAAAACGCAAATACCGACAATTACCACCGGCTTTTTAATAAATTCAGCTGCATTTATTTTTCCAGGCAAAGATAATTTCTGTTTTTTTACAGATTGTTTTTTGGCCGGTTTTTTAAACACGGTTTTATCTAAAGGCTCATCATCTTGTGCCACGCTCTTTACATCCGACCCGGTTGCAAATTGTAAACTGATGGACCCTACGCAGACTTCCGCGCCGTTTTCCAGCTTAACCCGCTCATTTTTTTCCACTAACCGGCCATTAATGGTGGTGCCGTTGGTGCTTCCCGTATCCTGCAAAAAAAACAAATCGTTTACAAAACTGATTCTGGCGTGATGGGTGGATACGCTTTGATTATTTAAAATCAAATCATTATCAACAGCGGACCGCCCGATATTGACAATTTCCTGTTTAAAATTAAATTTTTGCCCCAAAGACGGACCTTTCGTGATTTTAAGGGAAAAAAACTGGGCCATGGATGAATAATTCCTGTTAAATTTTCACAAATGCAAGTTGATCTCCGGGCCTGCATGGTCGTTTGTTGATTGTTTGACCTGCCAGTTCAAGGGTCCCGGCTGTCTTATATGAACCGCAGGCAAACCTAAACGGTTTAAGCCCGGTAATCACTTTTTTTACTTTGTATTTTTTATCTACAAACACGATATCGATTGAAAATTTCATAAAAAACGTATGGATTGATTTGCATTTGGGGATATACAGCCCTTCACCGTCAGTCATCATAGAACGGCCAAGGAGCCCCTGCATTCTCTGGCAAAACGAAGTGGCGCAATAAACAGGATGGGCAAGTACTTGATCAGTCATCAGGTTCACCACCTTCACAGGCTGTTGAAAAACTATTGCGCTTGATAATACGGCGTTAAAATTCGACTCAAAATGCTCATTTATAGGCATAAACTCCGCCTCTTCGTTGAATTTCGCCTTGTTTTCTCTGCGCTCATGACGTTTTTCAACAGCCTGTTAAATATCGGCATCAAATCCCCCCTCTCATCATCTGAATAACGATGGGGAGCAGGATAACAATAAATACAGCCGGAAATATAAACATCGCCAGGGGCATCAACATTTTAATCGGCGCTTCCTGAGCCAGTTTTTCAGCCTTTTGAAACCGTTCGTTACGACGAATATCAGATTGAATCCGAAGGGTTTCGCCAAGGGGCGTGCCAAGCTTCTCTGCCTGATTCAGTGCAGCAGTAAACGATCGGACCTCATATAAATCAATACGATCGGCAAATCCGATCAACGCATCCCGCTGGGAAACCCCTAACCGCATTTCCTGAAGCATTTTTTCCAGTTCGTCCCGCAACGGATTCGCCTTTCCTTTTTCAACCACTTCCCTGATTCCTGACGAAAAATTCATACCTGCTTCGACCGCCAGTGTCAGCAAATCCATACAAAACGGCAGATCGATAAAAATGGAACGCTTCCGTTTAGTGATTACATCATTGAGTTTTAAATCAGGCAGAAAAAATACCAGTACACCGCATATAATAATAAACATAGGCGCTGCATTAATCAGCAGCACAAAATAAAGCCCGATCAGGCAACCGATGACTGCACTGATCTCTTTGATCGCCAGAAACTCCATGGGAACCAGTTGAAGCGCATTGCCGGATTTAATGAGTCGTTGTTTTACTTTTTTCTCATATTTATCCAGGTTTAATTTGCTGTTGTACGCCGCCAGTATTTCAATAACCGGTCTGAAATACTTGATCACCGCAACGCCTGTTTCCCCGCCGGTTCTGTATTCATCTTCGAGTCGAAGCAGTCGAATAAAATTAAAACCGGCAAACAGGAGTACCACCGTCAGACAGATCAAAATATAAATTAACCAGATCATTTTTTTAAATCTCAATCGTTATTATTTTTTTAATCATTAAATACCCCATTATCTGTAACAGGATAATGGCCCCTATACCGACATTTCCGATCGTAGTGGTGATAAATGGCCGCATCAGCTCCGGGTCCAGCAGGAAAAAAATCCCCCCCAGAATTGTCGGCAGAAGGCCGACAATAATGCCCTGGGATTTCCCCTGGGCGGTCAATGCCTTTGTTTTTAATTCAAGTTTGTGTCGTTCGGTAACCATCTTGGCAATGGTATCAAAAATTTCTCTTAAATTTCCCCCAACGCTATGGACAATATTAATGGCCGTAACCAGCAGACTCAGATCCGCGCTGGGGATTCTCTTGACGAGATTTTCCATGGCTTCATTTAACGGTACCCCCACACGATACTCCCGGATAACAAGTCCGAATTCCTGAGAAATGGGCGGGTACATTTCATTCTCAAGTGTTTCAATGGCCTGCACCAGCGTCAGCCCGGCCCGTAACGAGTTTGAAAGCACGTTCAATCCGTCAACAAGTTGATTGTCAAACAATAACAATCGTTTTTTCTTTGCCCGCCATATTAATATTTTTGGCAGAAAAAAACCGATAACGCCGAACAAAAGGGCATAAAGCAAACTTTTAAAAAAATACAGGCCGAAAAGAAAAAAAATAATCGTAATCACCATATTGATTTGAAAAAGCCGCTTGGGATCCTTGAAAATAAACATCTCGTCAAGGGACTTGGAAACCTGCTGAACATAAACGTCCTCATACGATTGCATTCGTTTCTGGATAATATCGGCAATAATCCATACCAGGTATGATGTTGATAAAAAAATCAGAATATAAATGATTGCCTGTATGATAATATCATTCATCACAGTTTCCTTTAATTATGAAAAATACCCATATCCAGTTCAACCCCATGTTCCATCAACTCCTCAAA
>JAOZOL010000091.1 GCA_029933295.1 Desulfobacterales bacterium
CAGTTCGGGCGGTAATTGAGCCAATCTTTGAACATGATTTTGCCGAGCAAAGCTACGGTTTTCGTCCCCAAAGGGGTTGCAAAGATGCCTTGACCCTTGGCGGCTGGTTTGAATATTTTAAACACAGTCATTGGACAACGTTTCGTCCCTTGGATAGCTGGATCAGGATGCGTTTAAGAAGCATTCTGCGAAAGCGAAGCAAGAGAAAGGGGCGAGGCCGGGGCCGAGATCATCAACGCTGGACAAACGCTTATTTTGCCAAGCAGGGGTTATTCTCTTTAACCGTAGCCCATGCAAAGGCCAGTCAATCCTCTATGAGGTGAACCATTTTCTGGAGAGCCGTGTGCGGGAGAACCGCACGCACGGTTCGGAGGGGGGAGGAGCCGGGAACAACCGTATCCTCCTACCCCTATCGTTGGCCAGGGCATTAACATTTGTTTTTCGTTAACTGGAGTTAATCGGGTAGCCACAAAAGTTATCTCGTTCCCACAGTTCCCTGTGTGAACCAGACCGCGGGAATTTTTTTGCTAAAAAACGAGCGTTCGTTCTTTTTTATTGACTTCTGTCTATCCCTATCTTAGAGTATCCTCATTGGTGGTATCACGCCTGTCTTTCTGGTCCGAATAAATTTAAACAGTGTTTCAAAAAAGGAATAACCAATGAATTTGTTTACGGTGGATCCTGATAAATGCAATCAGGACCGAATATGTGTGGATGAATGTCCCATTAAAATTATTGAGTTAAAGGATAAAGAATCCGTGCCTGTCCCGGTGCCGGGGGCGGAGACGTTGTGTATTAACTGCGGTCACTGTGTGGCCGTATGTCCAACCGGTGCACTGAGTCACAAAAATATGACACCAAACCAATGCCCGCCGGTCAATAAAGAATGGCTCTTGGATGCTGACCGGGCGGAACACTTTCTTCGCAGTCGCCGGTCTATCCGGACATACAAAAAAAAAGCCGTTGATCGGGATACCTTGTCTAAATTGATTAAAATTGCGTCATATGCGCCTTCTGGGCACAATAGGCAACCGGTGAGCTGGCATGTTGTTTATGATTCGGATGAACTTCACCGGTTGATTGGGATGGTAGCAGACTGGATGCGGTTTATGATCAAAGAACAGCCGGAAATGGCCCAACAAATGCATATGGAGTTGGTTGTGTCGGCATGGGATGAGGGCGTTGATGTGATCTGCCGTGAAGCTCCGCATGTTATCCTTGCCCATGGCTTTCAGGCTGACATGACTGCACAGACAGCATGCACAATCGCCATGACATACCTGGAGCTTGCGGCACCGTCTCTGGGGCTGGGTACATGCTGGGGCGGATTTTTTAATGCAGCAGCCATGTTCTGGCCCCCCTTACAGAAAGCACTCGGGCTTGCCGAAGGTCATGTATGTTATGGGGTAATGATGGTCGGTTATGCCAAATACAAATACCACCGATTGCCGTTGAGGAATGAGCCTAGGGTGACCTGGGTTTAAGTGCCCGAACGGAAACCGCCAATTTTCGTTCTGACACTGCTAAATAAAATTTATTGGAGGAAAAAATGAGTGATCTTTATGAAAAATTAAGACAAAGGCTGGATGACATGGGAACCGGATATCCGGCCACCCAGAATGGGATTGAATTAAAAATACTCAAAAAAATATTTACCGAATCAGATGTGGAAATGTTTCTTATGCTGACGCCCATGCTTGAAACGCCACAAAGTGTGGCAGATCGGCTGAATCTTCCGGAAAAAGAAACCGCTGCGCATATGGAAAATATGGCCAAACGGGGACTTTTGTTCCGCCAGAAGAAGAATGATATTGTTAGATATGCGGCGGTTCCGTTTGTTGTGGGTGTGTTTGAGTTTCAGTTGAATACCGTGGATGAAACCCTTGCCAGAGATTTGGAAGTTTATTACCAGCAAGTGCTGGGAAAAAGTTTTCAATCCTGGAGTACCCCTGTCATGAGAACCATTCCCATTAACCGGCAACTCGTGACCGAATGGCCCATCGCACCCTATGAGGATGTGGCAAAGATATTCGATGACCAGAAAAAAATTGCCGTTGCGCAATGTATTTGCAGGACAACAGCGAAAAAGGCCGGCAAAGGGTGTGACAAGCCCATGGAAGCCTGTTTCCTGTTTGGTTCCCACGCTGATTATTATGTGGATAATGGGATGGGGCGCTTTATCACCAAGGAGGAAGCAAAAGAGATTGCCCGGAAAAATGAAGAAGCCGGTCTGGTGATGCAGCCCTTTAATTCCCAGAATGTGGGCGGCATGTGCAGTTGTTGCGGGTGCTGCTGCGGAATGCTAAGATCCCTTAAAAAGCAGGATAATCCGGCGGCGGCCGTTAAAAGTAACTATTTCGCACAGATCGACAAAGAAGAGTGCACCGGGTGTGAAACCTGTGTGGACCGTTGTCAGATGGAAGCCATCGACATGGTCGATGATATCGCGGTGGTCAATCTGAAACGATGTATCGGCTGCGGCTTGTGCGTATCCACCTGTCCCACGGAAGCCGTACGGTTGATGAAAAAATCAGATGATCATCAATATATACCGCCGAAAACCGGAATGGAAACATATATCCGCATTGCCCAGGAACGAGGAAAGATTTAAAGGTCTTCCATGGGGATTTTTATGGTAATCACCATTCCCTGATCCGGTTCGGTCACGCAGTCAATCCTGCCCCCCAGGGTCTGGGTGACAATATTGTATACGATGTACATACCCAGTCCGGTGCCGCCGGCCGATCGCCGGGTGGTGAAAAACGGGTCGAAAATTTTGACAGCCGATTCATGGTTCATGCCGACTCCGTTGTCACGATACTGGAAAATCAGTTGCTGTTCCTCCATGGTCACCCTGATTTCCATTTCTCCGGAGTCAATGCCTTCGAATGCATGGGTTAGGGAATTGATCACAAGATTGGTGATGATCTGGGAAAATGCCCCCGGATAACTGTTAATTTCCAGGTCTTCGGGGCAGAACGCGGTGATTGAATGCATGGTCCGTTTGTATTTCGGACGCAGGCTCAGTAACACTTCGTCAATATAGTCTTTTACATTGAATCTCCGCTGTTCCTCACTCGCCTGGTCTGCCGCCACTTCCTTGAAGCTGCCAATCAAAGCAACCGCACGTTTCAGGTTTTTGTGGGTGGTACTGGCTGCATCCATGGCATTTTCTATGTTTTTTTCAAAATTCTCCTTTGACAGGTTCCCTGATTTGAAGAGCTCGTTTAATTGATTCAGTTTTTCTTCCAGAAAGGAAATTGCGGTGACGCCGATTCCCACCGGGGTATTGATTTCATGGGCAACACCAGCCACCAGCCCCCCTAATGCAGCCATTTTTTCGGATTGTATCAGATGGTCCTGGGCTCGTTTCAATGTTTCCAGGGATTCCTCCAGTTCCGCTGTACGTTGGGTTACCCGCTGTTCAAGCTCCTGGTTGAGAAGCATCAGTTCTTTTTCAGCATGTTTTCGTTCCGTAATATCGGTTATCATGGCAAACGACCCGATAAAATGATTTAATTTGTCAAACAGCGGTGCGGCTTTTACCAGGCAATCCACGGTTGAGCCTTCCGGCCGTTTAAAAGTGATGTCATATGCACCTTTTTTACCCTTACGGCGCAGGGCCAGCTGATTTTTGATCATCTCAGCATCTTTTTGGTCAGGCAGATCCAGATACTTTGCGCCGATGACCTTATCACGTTTCCGTCCCAGAATACGGCACATCTCCGGGTTCACATCCGTAATAACGGCGTTGGTGTCAATGGCTAAAAATCCTTCGTTGGCGGTTTTTAACAGATTGCTTAACCGCTGTTCCGCGTCTGCCAATTCTTCATACAATATGGCATTGTCAATTGAAATAGCCGCCTGGGAAGCAAGTACTTTTAAAATTTTCTGCCGTTTTGGCGTAAATATCCCTTCCGAGAGATTATTCTCCAGATACATCACAGCCGTTAAATGTTGCTGGTGCAAAACCGGAATACAGATGATCGATTTGGGTGAGTGTCGGATCATGTATGGATCTTCTGAAAACAGATCTTCTGCGGCGGCATCGGCCAGCACCACGGTCTTTTCAGTCCTGGCGACAAACCTGATGAGTGATACCGGGACTTGATCAGAAATCGGTTTTTTGGAGGGCCCCACGTCTATTGCGTCTTTTACAGCTTTTCCCACAGCCTCCACAATAAACCGGTCGTCTTTTTTTAACAACAGTACGCCCTTTTCAGCGCCTGCGGTTTCGATGTTCATCCGGACAAGCTGGTTAATCAGCTTGTCAAGTATGATTTCTTCGGACAGCGTTTGCGCGGCCTGGATAACGGTCATCACATCCAGTTCCATCATATCTACCTGGTCTGATTTTCCCGTGATCTGGCCTGAGAATCCTTTTTCCAGTGCCGGCGGAAACTCTTTTTTTGTTTCATTCAACAATTGGGGATGGATTTTTTCCAGCCTCAGTGTTTTGGATATCGCTCCCCAGCGCTGATAACATCGGTAAGCCCTGGACATGAAGATATTTGCGATTTGGTTATTGCCCGCTTTAAACCAGATTTTTCCTGCCAGCTCATTGGCGATTGCCTGATCCTGAAGAAAACCGTTTCTACCGGCTGTGTTAATTGCGCTGTTAAAGAGAATCATGGCTTTTTCAAATGCGCCTTCAACGGCAGCGATTCCTGCTCCAATCATCAAATATTGATGTTCGAAGTTTTCAGGTGCATGAAGTGCCCATTTTTTCAATTTTTTCTGGTTGGCCCTGATTTGTTTCATGTAACGTAGGCGGGGCCATTTATCGGCTTCCAGACAGACGGCCAGGAGGGCAAGCGAATAATAGAAGTAATATTCGGATACGAAAATCTGCCCCATGATTGCTTCGAGATATTGTTTGCCGGTTTTTGCGTGTTTTATTACCTCCTCCATGTCATCAAAAAGATAGTGGAGTATCATTTTGGCGATGTTGGCAATGCCCAGGCGGTTTAAGTCGTTTACCTCCTGCCATTGTGAAATATACGTTTTAGCATCACAAATACTGCCATTGATCAGCAAAGGATCGTCCGGATCGGTTTGCAGGTTTTTAACAAGCTGGTGCCAGATCAAAAATTCCTGAAAACTGCTCTCCTGGTGGAGTTTTTCCATGGGGTCGGTAAAATTTTGAAATTTTTCATCAACCTTTTCTAAGGGCTCACCCAGGAAAAACATGGCGTACATGTAACAGGTCACCCCATAGGCGGCAAAGGAATGGTCGCCGGTATCCACTCCGCAATTGTATGCTTCGAGATGATAGGCCAGATCTTCCTTTAACGGTTTCGTCCAGTGATGAATCCCGCCTCCGATGAGAAAGCTTACCTTGGCTTTTAATTGAGCGGCATTGAATTTATCAATTGATTTTAAGGCCAGCTCGGCATATTCACGCCCTTTATCGTAATTTCCGAAGGCACCGCAGAGAAGGGCGCCGTATGTCGCAAAGGCAAAGGCAGAATAAATGGAATTTCCGTGTTTTACCGTCAGGGCCAGCAGCTTTAACACAGCAATCACCAAAAATGTTGGATTTTCCACATAACTCGGCTCCGTACACAGCATCAGAATCCGGGCGATGGCCATTGTTTTCGTGTCGTTCATTTCCGGCAGATTGAGCAGGTCGTCCATGGTTTTGTTTCGAAGCAGCCATTTTACCCTGAGTAATTCTCTGATAACCCCAATTGTGGTGGCTTTTTTCGGGAATCCGACCCCAAGCATGTGTAACGATTCTATCCCCAGTTCTATGGCTTTGGCAGGCTGATTGGCGCCTGTGTACATTGTGATTTTGACCTCAAGCACCTTAACCTTGTCGAACGGATTTCGTGCATGCTCAAGCACCTCATCATAGTATTTGTCTGCGGTCGCATGGTCTCCGGTTAAATAGCCGATTTCACAGTTTGCATTGTAAATTTTTAAAGTCAGGGGATATGCGTCAGCCCATGAAGTGTCTGTTAGCAGGGCCATGGCCAGCTTTAAATATTGTCGGGAGGCCAGGTATGCGGCAGCTGCTTTGGCTTTTATCCCGGCCTTTAAATTAAGCTCGGCAAGGTCGGTTCGCTCCGCGGGATCGGAAATTAAATCAATGGCCTGGTTTAATTGATGCACGACTTCAAAGATGTTCTGATTGATCCAATTAGTATCCCTGCCGGCCAGCATGGCGTTTCCGATGGCATGGTGATTTTTTACCCGTGAATTTTTATCCAGAAGCGAGTAGGCGGCATCACGCACCCGGTTGTGGGAAAATTTCACACCATCATCCAAAGAAACGAGCAGTCCCTCATGAATTGCTTGTGCCAGTTCCTCAGATACCGTTGCTTCCGATTTTTTCATCGCCTTCGAAATCAGATCGGAATCAAATTCAATCCCGATACAGGCTGCAATTTTCAATGTTTTTTGGACATTTTCAGGTAATCTCTGCAAATGATCGGCCATGAACGCGGCCATATTCTCCGTTATATCCGTCTGGGAGATGGCCGCCATATTAAATTGCCAGGCACCGTCATAGGTGATAAGATTTTTTTCATAAAGGGATTTGATAAATTGAAAGATAAAAAAGGGATTGCCGCCGGATTTTTTGTTAACCAGTTTTGACAACTCCAAGGTGATATCTGGTGTTACCATGAGACTGTCGGCAATAAGCTGATTGACGGGGGGCATCTTCAGAGCGGTTAAGTGAATTAAATCTATATTGATACCGGCTGCGTTAAGCGCGTCGGAGAAAAGAACCAGAGCGTGGTCTTTTTTTATTTCTGTATCACGATAGGCGCCGATGCCCAGACAAAAGTTGATTTCAGATGATTTAAGTATGGCTTCAATCAAATTCAGGCTGGCAGTATCAACCCATTGGAGATTATCTAAAAAAATCACAAGCGGATGCTCGGCGGTGGCGCAGATTTTCACAAACCGGCTAATTGCCAGATGAAAGCGCTTTTTTGACTCATCTGTGGACAGCTCCGGTAAAGGCGCCTGATCACCGGTAATCAATACCAGCTCGGGGATTACATCGATCAGTACGCGGCAGTTGGCTCCCAGTTCATCCAGCAGGATATTTCGCCATTTAAGAATAAAGGGCTCTTCCTTTGTCAGAATCTGCTGGATCAGTTCTTTAAACCCCTGGAGAAGCGGTGTATAGGGGATATCCCGTTTGAACCGGTCGAATTCACAGGTGATAAAGAAACCGTTTTTGTCCCGCACCTGATGGCGAAGTTTTTCCACCAGCCGGGATTTGCCGATTCCTGCGTCGCCTGTCACAAAGATCGTTTCCCGGCTCCCGGCGGCAACCCGCTCGAACGTATCAAGGAGTTCTTTTAATTCACCGTCTCTGCCATATAGCTTTTGAGGCGCTTTAAGCTTATCGGCAATGTCTGCCTGGCCGATTTCATAATCAGTGATTTCTGTTTTTGCCTGGAGTTGCTTCCGGCATTCCTGCAGGTCCATGAGCAGTCCGTGAGCGCTCTGATATCGATTTTCCGGATTTTTTGCCATCAGTTTCAGGATGATGGATGAGATTACCGGCGGCACTGATGGGTTGATCGTGTGGGGTGCTTCCGGTGTCATGGCAATATGAGAATGGACCAGTTTCATGGCATCATCGGCCGCAAACGGCAGCGATCCGGTGAGCATCTCGTAAAAGGTTACGCCCATCGCATAAAAATCAGTTCGTAAATCGACAGACCGGTTGATCCGGCCGGTTTGTTCGGGCGCGATATAGGCCAGATTGCCGGTTGAAATGTCTCTGTGGGTGTTGTTATCTTGAAGCCGGGTTAGTTTCTCAGAACCTGAAAAATCGATGATCATGACCCTGCCGGTTCGAGGTTCCCAGACAATGTCTTCCGGATGAATCTTTTGATGAACCAGCCCTTTGCTGTGAAAGTTGTCAATAAAGCGGGTCATGGGAATGGCAAACAAAAGGAAGGCGTTTACCGGATCGGCCACGTCATGCCCGAAAATAGAATCGATTGATTTTTGTTCTGAATGTATCGCAGCAATAACATCAGGCAGCAATAGTCCGTCAAAGTATTCCAAGACCATTGTCAGACCGTAAACGGTTTCTTCCATGTGGAGGGGGCGGGGGATGCTTTCCATGCCGGACAATTCGCGCAGCAATTCGTATTCGTCCTGGAAACGGGAAATTTCCTCGGCAGCAGGTTGTTTTTTCTTTAAAAATCGAATGAGTACCCGGTTTTTTTCGGCAAGATCATGGCCGAGGAGGTAAACGGAACGGCTGCTTTTATACTGCATCTTGCCGATCTGGTAACCGGGAAGGATGTTTTTATGTCTGGTGACAATTGTTTCCATTGCTCATCCCGTTTTTGATATTCGCTATATTTTAAACAATTGTAGAGTAAAAATCAATTTAATACCTGAATTTTGCACGAGTCGGAGGCTTCCATATGCAAGGCATTTAACGGCGCAGCTATAGTGAACTATTGCAAGCTGTTAATAACGCAGCAGATGGGAGCCTCCGGCTCGCCCTTAGGGTGAAAATTGATAAGAAAAAATATTATAATTCTTCACAACGCCTTTGTTTTCAATTGATAAAAAAGTTCTTATCAATTTTCATGCAAAATTCAGGTAATAGCTTAGGCTAAAGAAAAAGCCGGTTCATT
>JAOZOL010000436.1 GCA_029933295.1 Desulfobacterales bacterium
AATAATGCGCATCCGCATAATCAACCCACCCGCCCGCCTCCACCAGCGCCCGGTCAAAATCTGAAATTGAAAATAAAATCTCGTTTTTTGTCAAATCGCTCTTTACAATAAACCGGCTGTTTGCAAGATCTGTTTCAATCACGGTCTCTTTATCTGAAAACTCAACAAACAATTTCTCGATCATGTCCGGCGCCAGTTCAACCGCCATCATGCCACAGTTAAACATGTTCTGACGGAAAATACGGGCAAAACTTTCCCCGATCACAAGATTGATTCCGTTGACTTCAAGGGCCCACGGCGCATGTTCCCGGGATGATCCACAACCGAAATTCGACCGGGTCACGATAATACGTTTTCCAGAAATATCTTTATCAGGATCAAAGCCGTCAAGCTTCAAGTCTTCCAGCAGAAACGGTTTTAACGCCTGCTTTGAAATTTCCGTTAAATACTTTGCCGGTATAATTTCATCTGTATTGATATCCGAACGATCCAGAAAAAGAATTTTTCCATTAAAATTCTTCATTTTAAATTTCCCTATCCCTTAAACAACTTAGAATTTGTGATATACCCGGCAATTGCCGCAGCCGCAGCAGAGGCAGGACTCATGAGATGCACCATCCCCCCCTTGCCCATGCGGCCGAAAAAATTCCGGTTGGTGGTTGACGCGCAGACTTCACCTTCCGCCAGCACACCATTGCTCATCCCCAGGCATGCTCCACATGTCGGGTTGGTGACACAAAACCCGGCATCCATAAAAATTTTGATCAACCCTTCATCCAGTGCGCGGCTGAAAATATCCGGTGTTGCCGGGGAAAGAACAGCACGCAATGAATCACTGATTTTCTGCCCTTTGATCACTTCCGCCGCCACCCGGAGGTCTTCTATCCTCCCGTTTGTGCAGGAACCGATGTAAACCTGATCCACCGGTGTGCCGTCCATTTCACTGACCGGTTTCACCGTATCCGGTTTAAAACCGTATGTCACCTGGGGCGACAAATCACTCACATCAATGTTTATGATATCACTATACACGGCATCCGGGTCGGGACAGTGCTTTTGAAAATCCGTTAACGCAGCTTCCCTGGACTCATATTCATCGCAAATAAACGGCCAGAGGTAATCCACAGTGGTCATGTCCGGATAACAGATACCGCATGTACCGCCCGATTCAATGGCCATATTACATAGAGTCATCCGGGCCTCCATACTCAGGCCATCCACCACCGGACCGGCAAACTCAATCACTTTATTGGTGGCACCGTTCACACCGATCCGGCCAATAATGAAAAGAATGACATCTTTGGCATACACGCCCGGTTTCAGCTTTCCGGTTATTTCAATCTTTATGGTTTCAGGGTAATGAAATGCGCACACTCCTTTTAAAATCCCGACCTCCAGATCCGTCGTGCCTACACCGGCTGCAAATGCACCAAATGCCCCATGGGTGCAGGTATGAGAATCACCCATAATAATCGTATACCCCGGCCGCACAAACCCTTTTTCCGGAAAAATCGCATGGCACACACCGTTTCTGCCTATATCAAAAAAATCCTTTATATGATTGCGTCTGGCCCAGTCCCGGACGATCTTCCCCTGGAGCGCTGTTTTGGAATCTTTTGCCGGGGTGACATGATCGATCACTGCTTTTATTTTTGACGGATCAAAGACCCGGTCTTTTCCGCGACTCACCAGATCATTAACTGCCACAGGCGTTGTAATTTCATGACAGAACACCGCATCCAGGCCTATGACATTGATATCGCCGAATGGATGATCAACAACATGTGAATCAAATATTTTTTCAGCTACTGTTTTCCCCATTTTTTCTCCTATGATAATAACATCAAGACTCCCATCCCCCGATAAGATGCAAATGCAAATGAAAAACTTCCTGGCCACCGCCCTTTTCCACATTAAAAAAAATGCGATATCCCGACTCTTTCACGGAAAATTTTTCCGCCATGTCCTTTGCGGCCATAATCAATTCACTGATAATCGTCTGATCCGCTTCTTCCAGATCATTAATGCTCCGGATGTGTTTTCTGGGAACAAGCAGCAGATGAACCGGGGCCAGCGGATTAATGTCTTTAAACACGACCAGATGATCATCCTGGTACACAAAGTCCGTGGGGATTTCCCCATTAATAATTTTACAAAAAATACAATCTTCTTTTTCCATGGCTATCATCTTTCTTTTGAAATTCC
>JAOZOL010000092.1:0-5846 GCA_029933295.1 Desulfobacterales bacterium
TTGCATGAAAATTGATAAGAATTTTTTTATCAATTGAAAATAAAGGCGTTGTGAAGAATTATAATATTTTTTCTTATCAATTTTCACCCAAAGGGCGAGCCGTGCAAAATTCAGGTATTAATCCTTTCGCGGATAACTATGAATAATCTTATGCCCTGCGGCAACGGCCAGACTGTCATTGGATCCGTCTTCAATCAGCATGGCGCGGGCATCCCGGAATAATTTTTCAATCAGATACTCTTTTGTAAGTCCGTTGCCGCCGAAAATCTGAATTGCATCATTTGCCACATCAAAGGCAGCCTGAGTACCATGCACTTTTGCCATGATTGAATATTCTTCTGCCGGCGTCGATGTATTCTGATTATATGCAAATACGGCCCGGCTGATAGCCCGGCTGGTTTCCACTTTGCTTAACATATGAAACAGCTTGTTCTGTACGGCGGTATATTCGATCAACTTCTTGCCGCCCTGAACCCGGGTCTTGGCATAATTTAACGCCTCTTCAAAAGCCGCCCGGGCCACGCCGGTACCGAATATGCCCATCAAACAGGTAGTTGCCGACAACACAATTTCAAGCAAACCCTCATAGGCTTCCGGTCCGGCAATCAAATATTTACCCGGCACCCGTACATTATCAAAAAAGACTTCCCCCTGGTTTAAATCCCGCTGGCCGATTTTATTCAGGGGCGCTCCTTTTTTCACTCCCGGCAGATCCAGAGGTATGGCGAAAATCCCGCCGCCTGCATGCCCCATGGATTTATCAATCTGACAAAACAACGCGCAATGGGTGGCAATGGTCCCACAGGATACCCATGCGGATTTTTGCCCGTTTAAAATAAAATCATCCCCATCCGGAGTGGCAATACACTGGGAAGGGATATCCGGATTACTGAAATTGGGATGATCCGGCATCAGGGTGTCTGATCCGTGATCCGGTTCCGTAATTCCCCAGCACCCGATAAACGTGGCATCCGTGTTTTCACAAAACGGCACCAGTATTTCATCGATCATTGTTTCTTCCGGCACCATGGCAGCGCCAAAAGCCGGAAAACTGGCGACACCCAGTGCAACGGTCAGCCCCACACTTCCCCAGGCCAGTTCTTCATATACAATTGCCTGCTGCAGCGGACTCAGCCCCATCCCGCCATATGCATCCGGAATTAAGATTGAATGATATCCCAGCGAGTATGCTTTTTTCATAAATATCCAAAACGGTGAATCTTTGGCGATTACCTGCTCCGGTGTCATTGCGTCCAATTCTTTGGCAATGGGCCGCATCACTTTTCTGGCAAACTCATTGGCATTTTTTTTAAGCATCATATCTTCTTTTGTCAGGTTAATATCCAAATCCAAAAAATCCATACGTCTACCCCTTTATTTTTCAGTTTATCGTGTCAATTTTAAATAATTGAATCGCTGATTTTCCTTCCACCTTCAGCCTTCCACCTAAAACCCTATTTCTTCTTATATCTTTCAGCAATCTTATCTGCATGTTTGACGACAATTTCCGGCACCTGTTCAAACAATACCTGCTGATATACCTCCATCACCTCGGGAGAATATCCGATCCCCATAAATTCCGGCGGCGCCCACCAGTCGTCTTTTGTTTTATACATTGGCGTGCCCCCACCGGGAAAGGCGGTAAACATGGTGGGAACGCAATTAACCATATCCTGTTTATCCATTTCATAAGACATGCTTTTGTGCATTTCCTCGCGGTTATAGTAGACCATATCCCGGGGCGGTCCCAGGGCAAGACCAAGTTTGGCATCCATTCCCGGCATAAATCCCAGGGCATTTAAAGCAAAGCCCAATGATCCCATAATCCGGTTATCGATCCGATACTGCCAGGCCGACGCACACGCCCAGTCACAGGCCATGGCCCAGTCAAGGACTTTCCAGTTGCAGGAGGGCCCGCCCAGCTGGCCGCCACCACGATATTCCTTGGCATAGGCATTAAAATCCTTACAGGTATCATGACCGCAGGCACCGCAATTCCAGTTCAGGTTGGAGCTGCTGACTTTTCCACCAATCGCAATAATAACCGGCGATTCCCCCTTATCATAGCAATTTTTGATGGTTTCATAATCCCACTGCACATATCTCATGACTTTGGCCACCGGCCCCATGACGTCGATAATCGGTTCCAGGTCCTCTCCCCAGATAATTTCCGCCTCAATTTTTGTTTTTCCGGTAATCTGAGGCGCCTTGTGAATGGCCAGCACAATACTTTTTGCCACCTCTATGAGATGGTCCAGGCCATATTCTTTTCCCATTAAATGTCCCATTATTCGCCCTCCCCTTCTGTCTTTGGCCCGTCTGTTTTTTGAGGTTTTGGAATCCATTTCCGATAATCAAACCCCCGGATAATACGGGAAGTCTGATAAATCTTTCGTGTGTTATCCAGCACCTTATCCATATTGATAAGATGGTAATCCACATTCACATCCACATAGGGATTTTTCGCCTTGGCCGCCACTGGCACACCGACCACCATCCCGGAATTGGGACAATACCCCATTTTCTGAGCAGCCATGCCCATACTGGCAAACGGCCGGGCATCTACCATCAACGTGGCAGCGGTCCAGAGCGCGCTTCCCACAGCATATCCCAGATCTCCCACCCGCGCGGAACACAACGGACCATCGATCATTTTATCCGATGACCGATCGGTAATGTCCACCAACCCATGTTTTGTTGTTTTTTTCTCATAAAAATAGCCACAATCCAGGGTGCCGCCGCACATCCCGCAACCGGCATCCAAAGGCGTTTCATGGCACCGGGTGTTGCCGAGAAAAATAATCACATCCGAATCTCTGACCATGACCGCCTCATACAAAAACGGCTCTTTCCAGCTTTCCTGGGTATGGGCAATTTCTTCTACTTTACGGGCAACGGCCTCAAGTTCCTCCTGGCCGTAAACTATATGGGCTTCCAAAGACGGAACCCCGCCGGCAAATGGTGCGGTAAAGGCGGAATCAACCATCAGGCGGGCCGCTTCCAGCACACATTTTTTCCGGCGAATATCCTGGGGGGACCAGGGCGTCCACTCACCCACATATTCTTCGCCGGAAAAATTTAAGTCTTCCACATATTTTTTCATTGGCTTTACTCCTCTTCATTTGCTGATGAAACGGTAGGTCGGGATTCTTTCCCGACACCCAAAACGCCGGGTAAGAAACCCGGCCTACTGATCAGCCATCATTTATAATCATTAAGAAAATAAATATTATCCGCATCTTTTGAAAAATCATCTTTCAGCAACCGATCCAGATTTTTTTCCGATGCGGATTTGGGAATGTAGTCCACCACCTGCAGATATGTCGGTATAGCATTGCCTTCCAGTTTTTCTTTACAATGAGCAAAAATAGATCTGGGATCAAGAGACTGCCCGTCCATTGCCACGACAGCGGCCACCAGATCACTTTCCCCCGGTGCACCCGATGCTGCCGGAATCCCATAAACACAGACATCACTTACATCCGGATGGATGGCAATGCCGGCTTCCACGTACTGGGGCTGGATAAAATCACCGGCACGTCGCAAACCACCGCCGGCCCGATAATCAAAGAAAAACCATCCCGCATCATCCGTATGCCCCATGTCGCCGGTTCGCAGCCACCCGCCGCGTGTCTTTTCTTCAGAGGCTTTTTGCTTTCCCAGATATTCGACTTCCGTCTCCTGCCCCACCATCCTGAAAATGATTTCTCCGGTTTTACCCGGCGGATTATCGTTTCCATTTTCATCGACAACCTTCATCTCCATCAGCCCTTCAAGGGGCTTTCCGAATGAACCAATCGGGCCGACCCCCGGCGGCTTATGAGCGAATCCGCCTTCAACAGCCCCATACCACTCATGGATCATCACATTATATCGCTTTTCAAAATCCTCCCAGATCACATGCGGTGTTCCGGCACTTAAAACCAGACGCACCGGATTATCAGCGTCATCCGGTTTCGGCGGCTCACTGTAAATTCCCATCATCATTCCACCCAGCAAAGAAAAAGAGGTACATCCGTATTTTCTGCAGATATCCCAGATCCGGCTTTTGGTAAATTTTGAACTGATAACACTTGGGATTGACAGCATGAGCGATGGCATCAAGGTGACGGCCTGTGCGTTTCCATGGGTCAGAGACAAGCCGGTATAGAGTTTGTCTTCGGCAGTGTACTGCCAGACAAACTGGGCGAGCATGGAAAACGGAGCAAGGCGGGAACCTTTGAGAACCACCCCTTTAGGATCACCGGTGGTACCGGAAGTATAGATGATTTCAAGGGGAACGGCGATTTCATCATTCCGGTTATCCGGGGGCGCGACTTCTGATGCCCCGTAAATTTCATTCAATGACGGAAACTGATTATTTACCGGGACACGCATTCCTTCTTTATAAGCGATACCCAGCACTTTGACTTCCGGAAGCTCGGAAAGCACCGCTGTTACATTATCCATAAATTCACTGGTGAAAATAATTCCTTTTGCTTTGGAATCTTTCAGCACAAACTTTAAACGTTTCCCTTTAACACGCGGATCAATCGGAACCATAACCGCGCCGACCATTGTCGCCGCATAAATTGCATAGAGAAATTCCGGATGATTCCGCATCAGCAAAGCAAATGTGTCCCCTTTTCCGATGCCGGCTTTAATCAGCACCCGGGCTATTTTTCGGCCTTGTGTGACAATGCTGCCATAGGTCAGAACCTCGTCTGCAAAATCATTGTTTTCAAATGTCACAATATTTAAATCCGGGGTATTTTCCGCCTTGCAGTCAAGCTCATATGCAATGTGTCCGGGAATTTTGCATTCGGCCATTTTCTCTCCCCTTTCTAAGCATAGAATTTTTCTTTTAAAAACAAATATTTATATATCTCAATCAAGGGGTACGTTATGCTTCTTGCAGAATTCCGGAAAAATCTCATACACAGGTTTTAACGCCGGAAGCATTTTCAGAACTTTGGGAATCGGTCCTTTGGATTTAATCTTGCGGGTAGCCAGTGCAACAGGAAGGGACAATTGTTTTGTCCAAAATTTTACAACCGTATCCCCGGAAAGCTCCATGGTAATAACCGCATCCTTGTTTGCCTCCTTACCGGTGATTACGTTTTCCGAATCAACAAACAGATACCCGTCCGGTTCAGTCAAAACGTATTTATACGTTACGCCATACTCTTTCATTTTTTCACCCAGGCCTAAGTCAAATACAATGTGCTTCCAGAGATCTTCCAAAAATTCATACATGTGATTGGTGTCTTTAAATAAGCTCATCATTTCCTCCTTTTTATTGTAGATAAATTATCACCTAAATTTTGCACGAGTCGGAGGCTTCCAGATGCAAGGCATTTAACGGCGCAGCTATAGTGAACTATTGTAAGCCGTTAATAACGCAGCAGATGGGAGACCCCGATCAAAAAAACAGACATAAACACTGGTTACCTTTTATAACTATGTTTGCAATCCGCATGCCACTTTATAAAAAGCTTTTCATGGCAATAAATTACCACTGTGCGAGAAAAACAACTTATCAATTATTTCAGATGATTATGCATGAGTTGTTTGGAAGGCTCAATAGATTGTTTTAATATTAATTTGATTTTTCTTAATTCATAAATGTCCTTATACGGACACCAGTACGTCCGTATAAGGACATTTTTATTGACAAGCCAAAGACTCCTTCCTAAACTTTTAAAAAAGGAGAATAAAAATGCCCCGCAATAAATCCCGCGCCAGGAGCGTTGTCGGCGAAGAAGCGCTTCAAATTGAAAAAAACCTTGCCCAAAACGCCCTTTCTTCCGGAGACCGCGATACTGCCTGGCAGTATTTACACAGCGTAACCAACAGGCTGAAAGACT
>JAOZOL010000092.1:5946-8612 GCA_029933295.1 Desulfobacterales bacterium
GACCGCGATACTGCCTGGCAGTATTTACACAGCGTAACCAACAGGCTGAAAGACTTGCCAGCCTCTCCGGAACGAGATGCGTTGTGCACATCCACCACCATTGAACTGGCCAATGTCAGTTTCGTTCTTGGCAAAGGATTCCCCGAACTGACAACAACCTTGCAGCGCGCTTTATATGCTGCGGAAAGAATCGGGGATCGCCGATCCATGGCCATGATCAACCTGCACCTGGGGCGACTTTTTTATTTTGCCGAGCAGCGGGATACTGCCATATCGGTATTTGAAGTGGGAAAGTATGAGGCCGAAACCCTGGGTGATGAAGACATTTTAACCCAGGCAGCGGAATTTATCGGCCTGTATTATTTTATCCAGGGGAGGTTTAAAGAAGCCATCGGATATTTTGAAAGGGCTGCTCACAGTTTTGAATCTGAAAAACTCGGCCGCATCATTAACCCTTCCGGGCCGTTATGGCTGAGTTATTCCGCCGCCTTTTTGGGACAGTTCCACCGGGCCATCGGCACCCTGGACTACTATCGACGGGTCGCCACGGAAGGCAGGGACCATGGGCTGTCAACAACACTTCGCGCAGTTTTGGGAATTATGCTGCTGGGTATCAAAAAAACCAAGGAAGCCCACTTCCATCTTTCCGGGGCTTTTCAGGAAGCCCGCAGAACTCATAACATGCTTGCCGGGTATTTTGCCAAGGGCGGCCTGGCTTTTCATCATTACCTGGAGGGTCGCCTGAATGAAGCCAGGGAGTGGGTCATACAGACATCTGAAGAAGCAGAGTCCGGACTCATTCGCCAGTACGCCTCCCCCCTGGTCCTTGAAACACTGTTTGAGCTGCATCGAAGGGGGATCAATGAAATTCAGTATCTAAATTATCCGGATGAATTTAAACGCATTATGTCTGAACCAAACATTCACCTGCGCGGAGTGGCCCTGCGGTTAAATGCTCTGGAACAGATAGAAAATCATGCGGAACCGGCTGCTATTGAATCAAATCTTATTCAGAGTGAAAAATACTTATCACAATCCGGAGACCCGGTTCAAACCGGTAAAACACGTATTGAAATGGCCCGATTGAGTTTGCGTGAAGGAGACCGGCAAAGAGCGATTCTTCTGACGGAAAAAGCCCGTAAAGATTTTGCCGGCTATATGGATGTATTTTTTCCGGATGACTTGAGACCGCTGCTTACGATTGAAAGAGACTTAAATCAATTTGCTGATACTGAAGACAAACTGCTCGGCATGTTTGCCAATGTGATCGCCGAATTATCACCCAGTGCGGATTTTGATTATCTGCTATCCAACACGGTCAAATCAACCAACCGGTATTTCGGGGCGGAACGCGGCGGCATTTTCTGGTTTACGCGTCATGCACCCAAAAAAGGACCGGTTTTGCGCGGCCCGTGCAATTTATCCCCAGCAGACACCTCTTCAAAAGACTTCAGGGAGAATCTGGCCCTTGTTTTCAAATCCTTCCATAAAAACCGCCCCCAGGTACTCCGTCGCAGTGAATCAGGACTCAACCCGAGCCGTGTCAAAGCAATGATTTGCGTACCATTTGAAGTTGCCGGCCAGGTGCGAGGCGTTCTTTACCATGACAACTCCTACGTACAGGACTGCTTTGATAATTTTTCCGAATCTCAACTTATTCAAATGGCCCGCTGGCTGACCAGTTACATTGATCATATTTTTGAATTTTCCCGCCAGATGGAACAAAAAACCGCTGATCAACTGGGGCAGTTGGAACAAACGGACAATTTAACGATCATCACCCAAAGTCCGGCCATGATCAGGACTTTAAAGCAAACCGACCGGATCGCAGCATCAGACAGCACCATACTGATTCTCGGCGAAACCGGTGTGGGCAAAGAGCTGCTTGCCCGACGGATTCACCAGACGAGCCGGCGAAAAAACAATCCTATGATCATTGTGGACCCCACCGTCATTCCAGAAAACCTGGTGGAAAGCGAGCTGTTCGGCCATGAAAAAGGCGCATTCACCGGGGCGGACCGCCAGAAAAAAGGCCGTATGGAACTTGCCAACAAAGGCACCCTTTTTATTGATGAGGTGGGTGAAATCCCCAAATCCATCCAGGTCAAACTGCTTCGCGTCATCCAGGAAAAAACCATGACCCGGATCGGGGGTACGCAGAATATCTACTCCGACTTCCGGCTGGTTGCGGCGACCAACCGGGACCTGGCCGAGGAAGTGGCCGCCGGACGGTTCAGGGAGGATCTGTATTACCGCCTAAACGTGATCCCGATCACCCTGCCGCCCCTTCGGGATCGCACGGAGGATATTCCATTACTTGCCGGGCACTTTCTTCACAGGTTTGCAAACAAATATAATCATCAGGGCCTTTTCCTTTCACCTGAGCATGAATCCATACTGACCGCATACGGCTGGCCGGGAAATATAAGAGAACTTCAAAATGTAATGGAACGCGCGGTGCTGCTGTCCACCGATGGCCTCCTTCATCTAGACCTGCCGTCAGAAAAGCTGATCAAAACAAATAATCAGTTTGACGACCTGCCTTCCTTAAATGAAATCCAACGACGATATATTCAATATGTGATGAACAAAACCGACGGCAAACTCAGCGGTCCGGGCGGGGCAACGGAAATTTTAGGAATGAAGCGGACAAGCCTCTACAACCG
>JAOZOL010000437.1 GCA_029933295.1 Desulfobacterales bacterium
TTTACTCGATAGCACCTGCTTTTTGATGTATATGATTTAAAAAAAGATAGTTGACAGCTACCGCAACGCTCAAATAAAATGATGGGGAAAATGGATGCTGCCATCCTTACGATCTTTTTTAGCATAAATTATCTATAAAGACAAAATCATAGGCATCGTGCCCCCGGAATTGTAAAAAATCCAAATATGTTGATCACTTAAAAGATTAGCTTTCGATGGCTCAACAGAGGGGAGTTCTGATGATAAAAAATACGATTAAGACGGTTTTTTTTGTTGCGGCTTTTTGTATCATCCTGTTTACCTCTTATAGCTTTAGTGGACAACTGTATCACGCCTTTAAGCTTGGGAAGCATATGATAAACGGGAATGAGATTGAGTTTACTTTCCCTATGCCGCCGCCCAGTAAAACCTTTTATCTTTTCAGCAATCACTGGAAATTAAAAAAATCCTGTAAAAGAGCAAGGCTGGTGGTCAACCTGTACAACAAAAACAAGGATATCATAGGCGCCGGTGAAACGATGTGGGCAAACATGCGAAACAACTCAGCTCCTTTCGGCCATATGACCTTCGGTTCCGCGGTGATCAAAGGCGTATCACCAGACAACATTAATGATGTCGCCTATTTTTCAGTCTATCTGCAAAAACCCCCTGAAAAAAACTTAACTGTTTTGGACAACAGCCGGCCTGAAGTAAGGTTTGCAAGAGAGGTCTTAGCCGCGATCATGCAGGGTAAAGAGGCTTACCTGCGTCTTTTTGCGGGGCATCCGCTGTCGCCGCAGCAAATAAAAACAGCGGAAGCGGAACATGAAATGATAAGTAGAATGGCATCAAAAAATTCAGATATCGCAAGCGTCCTTCCTATGAAACCGAGCGATGTCGTCAGCGTCCGGTATCCCTGTCCACTACCATTCGATATGACGTTCGGGCCACGATATGAACACAGCGAAACCGCCCCGGACGGTGGGAAAACATCCCTTTCAATAACCCTATCGTTGCCAATCGGCAAAGTAAACGGAAAATGGCGGCTGCTCCTCCCGGAGTAAGCAACGACTTTCCCGAAAAGATATTGATAAATTCTGCTTTTAAAAACAGGACAATCCGGCCATCTCTCTCCAGGAGGCTAAAAGGGGCTAAAACAAAATGATGAACAAAGAGATGCTTGTGGGGGTAATCGCTGCTGTTGTTTTTGTTATTATCGGCAGCGCGATGTTTTATTACGGGATATATTTATATAACAAAATCAGTTTGCTTAGATCAAGTGGGGTTGTAACAAAAGGGATTATTTTACGATACGAGACACGTGGCACATCCTCAACCTCAAGCGACAAAGACAAACTTGTTATTCCAATTGTTCAATTTCACACCGCTGACGGCACGGAAATCACATTCGACGGCACCATTGACAATCAATCAGTGTTACAAGATCTATATGACAGCGGTGAGGCGGTGGAGGTCATTTATGACCCGAAACACCCCGCTGATGCAAAAATCAATACGTTAGCAGAACTTTGGTTTGCACCTTTACTGCTGCTGATAATCGGGGCGGCCTTTATCTTTTTTCCGCCCTTTACGATCTGGAAACACCGCAAAGAAACAATGGCACATGACAAGAAAATTCGATAAATAATAAACCAATGCGCATTTTGTTTCAAAATCATAAGATACTCATTTTTATATTGGTCCTCTTTTCAATGGGCTGGACTGTCACATCACGAGGGTGTGCAGGCAGCTTTATCCATCCGCTACCGTTTGAAGGTCATTACGAAGGAATTGTACTGGATCGCTCAAATGAAAACCCCATATCAGGCGCTGAGATTGAGGCGGCGTGGTGGTGCCATGACAGCCCCGATCCTCACTTTGGAAACTATTGGGTTCGTGTTTCAGCAACCACTGATGCAAAAGGCCGTTACCGAATAGAAAAGCCGAAACGCAGGGCCGGATGGTTTAGCACAGATTTTTCTCTTTCCGTCACTGCTAAAGGGTATATCAAAAGGGTATTCATACTGGACCCGAAGGGCATCCCCCTGCCTAAGGACACAAAGCAATATCCGTTTATTGAGACAACGACCCATGTCTTGCTTCCTGCCATCCTCAATATCCAACTCAATCCTTCAGAACCGGTGCTGTTAAAGGCGTTACAGTCAGACAACCGCAATTATAGAATTCAGGCTGCTGAGGAGTTGGGGAAGTTGAGCACGCGTCAT
>JAOZOL010000093.1 GCA_029933295.1 Desulfobacterales bacterium
TCTTCCCATTTTTTTAACTCCGGTATGCATTCCCACGCAGGAGCGTGGGAACGAGCCTACAAAATTGTCGGCTTTGTAATACTCCCAAATTCAAGGCGCACAAATCCTGAGGAGCGAGGCGTACGAATGTACGTTGAGTGACGAAGGATGAAGTGTAACGCAGAAGTTGGGTGTATTACGAAGCCGACATCAATGTTCAATCCCTTCCCGTGCCATAATTCCTTTCTGATAATAATGCTTGATCTCTTTCATTTCCGTCACCAGATCCGCTGCTTCCATCACTGTTTCCGACACCCCCCGTCCGGTAATCACCAGCTCGACAGTATCTGGTTTGAGTTTGATCATTTCTAAAATATCCCGGGATGAAATAATTCCGAATTTTTCAGCCACACCAGCCTCTTCCATGATGACGATATCATAATCTTTGGATGACAATGCCGTTCTAATCGCCTCCAGACATTTTCTGCCCCACTCCATATCCTCATCTTTGGGCTTTCCGGTAATATATTTGCCGGTGCCGAACTGCTCAATGGTGATCAAATCCGAAAACCGTTCAAGGGCTTTTAACTCATTATATCCGCCTTTTTTCAAAAACTGTGCTATATATACCTTCATACCGGCGCCGGCTGCCCGTATCGACAGCCCGAGTGCAGCCGTTGTCTTGCCTTTGCCGTTTCCCGTATATACCTGAACATATCCTTTTTCCATCCGACCTCCTTTTGATGGCTTCCCAAAAAGTCCAACTTCTGCGTTGCTCTTGATCTCAAGTGCGCCTTGAATTTGTTCAAACCCAATATGGGCTTAAAAAATTTTACATTGGTTGGCCCGCACCTTTTGTATGATCAAAAAATGATCAAGGAGCGAACAAATTGTTTTCACCGATTACATTCCAAATATTTATACCCTGCATACATATCACTTTTTTCTTGACAGAGGCAACCGGTTAAGTGATTTTTTGATGGCGTCGTTAAAAGTTCCATCTACTGCGTTATATTGGTTTTTCAGCCACTCAAGATACTACATGTATTATTTCTTGTCTGAAAAACCACTACGCCTTGTATATTGAAACTTTTAACTTAGCCATCCGAGTATTTTTATGAGAAAATAAAAAATTCATTCAATAATATATTTAAATCACAAGGGGATTAAAAAAATGAGAGACCCGTTATTTGAACCGATTAAAATCAATACGCTTGATATCAAAAACAGAATTTATCTGCCGGCCATGCATCTGGGGATGGCAAATAACTTTGAAGTCACTGACCAGATCATTGGTTTTTACGAAGAACGCGCAAGGGGTGGCGCGGGCATGATCACCGTGGGGTATGCCACGGTGGATGAATTATCCGGCAATACCACAAACATAGGGGCGCATAAAGACGAATTTATTCCGGGACTTAAACGCCTTGCTGATGTAATTAAAAATAACGGCGCCCGATCCGGGGTCCAGCTCAACCATGCCGGACGGTATAATTTTTCCTTCTTCTTAGACGGAAAACAGCCTGTCGCTCCCTCGGCCGTTGCGTCGCGGATGACCAAAGAAACACCCAAAGCACTTGAGATCGATGAAATCCATCAAATTATCGACAATTTCGCACAGGCAGCGCGGCGGGTTAAAAAAGCCGGGTTTGATGCGGTGGAGGTCTTAAGCGGTACCGGTTACCTGATCAGTGAATTCCTCTCCCCGATCACCAACAAAAGAACCGATGAATACGGCGGCTCCATGGAAAACCGGATGCGATTTGGTTTGGAAATTATGAAAGCCATCCGCAAACAGGTGGGAGATCTGTTTCCGGTGATGGTGCGCATGAACGGCAATGATTTTATGCCGGGCGGCCAGGGGCGGGAAGAACTTGGGCAATATGCAAAAGCACTTGTGGATGAATCCGGCGTTGATGCATTGTGCATCAATGTAGGCTGGCATGAAGCCAGGGTGCCCCAGATAACGGCCGCAGTGCCCAGGGGCGCATTTGCCTATCTCTCCAGAGGCATCAAAGAGCTCGTTGATGTGCCGGTCATTGCCAGCCACCGGATCAATGACCCGGATACGGCACGGGAACTCATTGCCGACGGAATGTGCGACATGGTAGCCATGGGACGCAGCCTGATCGCTGATCCGGAACTGCCGGACAAAGCAAAAAATGGACGCGAAGAAGAGATACTGCATTGCATCGCATGCGCCCAGGGCTGTTTTGACAATTTATTCAGGCTCAAGCATGTGGAATGTTTATGCAATCCAAAAGCAGGGTATGAATGCGAGACAGCATGTGAAATAGCTGAGACACCTAAAAAAGTTATGGTGATCGGCGGCGGCGCGGCCGGCATGAACGCTGCCATTGCTGCTGCAGATCGCGGGCACGATGTAACGATTTATGAAAAAAGCGATGAACTGGGCGGGCAGCTATATCTGGCCGCAGCACCTCCGGGCAGGGAAGAATTTGCCGAGCTTGCCTATGATCTGGAAACCCGGGTTTTTTCCAGAAACATAAACGTATGCCTTAATCAAACGGTTGACGAAAAATTAATCGATGATGAAAAGCCCGATCATATCATCCTTGCCACCGGCGCAACCCCAATGACACTCCCGATTCCAGGCGTTGAACTTCCCCATGTGGTTCAGGCATGGGATGTGCTTGCTGAAACCGTTTATACCGGAAACCGGGTAGTGATCATCGGCGGAGGTGCCGTGGGTGTTGAAACCGCGTTACTGCTGGCGGAAAAAGGAACCCTGGACGGCGATGTATTAAAATTTCTGTTTATAAACAAGGCGGAAACCCCGGAGGTGCTCTATGAACTGGCCACCAAAGGGACCAAACAGATCACGATCATTGAAATGATCGATAAAATCGGAAAAGACTTCGGCAAAACCACCCGATGGGGCATGATCCAGGATGTCACACGTTACGGTGTGGAATCAAAGGTGACCACCAAAGCGCTGGAAATTACACCAGCCGGTGTCAAAGTGGAGACCGCCAACGGTGTGGAAGAAATACCGGCGGACACGGTGGTGCTGGCCGCAGGTTCCAGATCGGCCAATGATCTTGCCGCAATCATAGAATCAAAAGGCATAGCATGTGATGTTATCGGCGATGCAAACGCCATCGGCATGGCCTTTGATGCGGTTCATCAGGGGTATAAGGCGGGCATGAACATATGATCAATGCATATCTAAAACACAAACGGGAACGGGAAGAGCAGGGAATTCCCCCAAAACCGCTTACCGATAAACAGGTTCAGAAACTGACCGGTCTGCTTCAGAATCCAGCCGGACAGGATGAAACCCTGCTGATTGACCTGATCACCCACCGCGTGCCGGCGGGTGTGGATGAGGCGGCTGAAGTGAAGGCAAAATTTCTATATGCTGTTGCCAAAAACCAACTTCACTCCCCGTTAATTTCATCAAAAAAAGCCGTTTTTTTACTCTCCACCATGGGCGGGGGATATAATATTGCCCCGTTGATCGATTTACTCGATGATGCCGATCTGGCAACGGATGCCGCCAACGCGCTGTCTAAATCTATTCTGATCTTTGATGCGTTTGACGAAATTTTTGCCAAATCAAAAACAAATCCGCACGCCAAGCAGGTCATCGAGTCGTGGGCCGATGCCCAATGGTTTAAAGAAAAACCGCTGCTGGCGGAAAAGCTGATATTTACTGTATATAAAGTGGAAGGTGAAATAAATACCGATGATTTTTCACCAGCATCAGAAGCCTGGAGTCGCCCGGATATTCCGTTACACGCCCTGAGCATGCTGTCTTCCCGAACTCCGGACAATACCATTGAAACAATTAATCAATTAAAACAAAAAGGATTTCCCATCGCCTTTGTCGGCGATGTGGTGGGCACCGGATCTTCCAGAAAATCAGCTTCAAATTCAGTCATCTGGCATATCGGAGAAGACATCCCCTACATTCCGAACAAACGCCGGGGAGGCATGGTGCTCGGCGCGACGATTGCGCCGATTTTTTTCAATTCCCTTGAAGATGCCGGGGCCCTGCCCATTGAATGTGATGTAAACCGGATTAAACACGGCGACACCATTACCGTGTTCCCCCATGAAGGCCGGATTGTGACCTCAGACACCGGTGAAGAACTGGCCCGGTTCCAGTTAAAAACCAATGTTATTATCGATGAAGTCCGGGCCGGCGGCCGGATTCCCTTGATTATCGGCCGGACCCTGACCGAAAAAACAAGAACAGCCCTTGGCGTTTCAGTCTCTGATGCCTTTGAAAACCCGCCGGTGTGCAAGGCCCCGGCAGAAGGGTATACCCTGGCCCAGAAAATGGTGGGCCGGGCCTGTGAATGCGCCGGCATACTCCCCGGAGAATATTGCGAGCCTAAAATCACCACGGTCGGCTCCCAGGATACCACCGGCCCCATGACCAGAGATGAAATCAAGGAACTGGCCTGCCTGAAATTTTCCGCAGACCTGGTGATGCAATCCTTCTGCCATACCGCAGCTTACCCCAAAGCCGTGGATATTCAAATGCAGAACACCCTGCATGAATTTATTAAAAACCGGGGCGGCGTGGCCCTGCTTCCCGGTGACGGCATTATCCATGCATGGTTAAACCGTATGCTCCTGCCTGATACGGTGGGTACCGGCGGTGATTCCCATACCCGGTTCCCCATCGGCATCAGTTTTCCGGCCGGATCGGGCTTAATCGCTTTTGCCGCAGCATTGGGATTTATGCCCCTGGACATGCCGGAATCGGTTCTGGTTAAATTTACCGGAAAGATGCAGCCCGGCATCACCATGCGGGACGTGGTGAATGCGGTCCCCTATGCCGCCATTGCCCAAGGTCTTTTAACCGTTCAAAAAGAAGGCAAAAAAAATATCTTTGCCGGACGGATAATTGAATTTGAAGGCTGGCCGGACTTAAGCGTTGCCCAGGCTTATGAACTGACCAATGCGTCGGCGGAACGGTCTGCTGCAGCGGCCACCATTGAACTTTCCATCGACACGGTGACAGCTTTTCTGAATGACAATATTCAAATTTTAAACGATTTGATTACCGCCGGGTACGGGGACAGCAATACCCTCCGACTGCGGATTGACGCCATTGAAAACTGGCTGAAAAACCCGAAGCTGCTCAAGCGGGACGCCAATGCGATATATGCGGCGGAACTGACCGTCAACCTGTCAGACATCAAAGAACCGATTCTGGCGTGCCCCAATGATCCGGATGATGTACGCCTTTTAAGTGATATTGCCGACACACCCATTGATGAAGCGTTTATCGGATCATGCATGACCGGTATTTCCCATTTTCAGAAAGTCGCTGATATTTTAAAAGGACATAAGGATCTGCCGACCCGGTTGTGGATGACGCCCCCCACCCGACTGGACGCGCAAAAGCTAAAAAACAACGGCTTATTCAGTGTATTCGGGAGCGCCGGTGCCCGCATTGAAATACCGGGGTGTTCGCTTTGCATGGGCAACCAGGCCCGTGTTTCAGATGGAGCCACTGTCATATCGACCTCCACCCGGAATTTCCCCAACCGGATGGGCGACAACACCAGCGTATATCTGGGCTCCGCCCAACTTGCCGCAATATGTGCGATTACCGGAAAAATACCGACGGTAGAAGAGTATATGGAACATATCTCAACAAAAACAGGAAGGTTCCCATGATAAAGATAATGATTGCGGATGATCACGCCATTGTTCGTGAAGGGTTAAAGCAAATCATTTCTGAAACGCCTGATATGATAGTTGCTGATGAGGCTGACAACGGAAATGATGTGCTTAAAAAAGCGTTAAAAAACAAATTTGATGTTGTCGTATTAGACATCACCATGCCGGGCACAAACATCATAGAAGGATTAAAACAATTAAAAAAACGTTTGCCGCATGTCCGTGTACTTGTATTAAGCATGCACCCTGAAGAGCAATATGCGTTTCGCGTTTTAAAAGCAGGCGCTTCCGGTTATTTAAACAAGGAAAGCGCGCCGGATGAACTGGTAAAAGCGATTCGAAAAGTAGCGCGGGGGGGAAAATATGTCAGTGCTTCTTTTGCTGAAAAAATGGCCGCTGCGCTGGATGCTGACCATGAAAAACCGCTCCACACGATCCTGTCCGATCGTGAATATCAGGTATTGTGCATGATTGCCTCAGGACAATCAGCCAAAAAAACAGCCGAAGCCCTTTTTTTAAGCGAAAAAACCATCAGCACCTATCGCTCCCGAGTTCTTTCTAAAATGAATATGAAAAACAATGCGGAATTAATCCGGTATGCGATTAAGCATTTGCTGGTGGAATAGGAACACAAACCGCCACCTTTGTACCCTTGCCCGGACTACCTGAAATCTTTATCTCACCCCCAACCGTATGGGCCCGTTCCATCATTCCCAGCAACCCGAATGAATCGCTTCTGCCAATCTGAGCCTTGGTTATCCCAATCCCATTATCTCTTACAATCAGTTCTAATATGCCGTCTTTTTCTTTTAAACTTACAGTCATGTATGTCGCCTGTGAATGACGGGCGATATTGGTGAGGGTTTCCTGAAAAATCCGAAACATTGTTGTGGAAAGCGTATCACTTAATTCAAATTCTTCAGGATCAACTGTCATATCTACTTTGATGCCCGTTCGCGTCTCAAATTCTTTAATCTGCCATTCCGTTGCTGCAACAAGTCCCAGATCATTTAACAATCCGGGTCTTAATTCTGAAATAATTCGCTGAACCGACTTGATGGCAGTATCCACAAGCGCGATGGTTTTTTCGGCCTTTTTAACAACCGTTTTTTGATTTTTGGATAATTTTTCTTTTAACCAGGAGATGTCCAGTTTTATCGCGGTTAATGCCTGTCCCAGTTCATCATGAACCTCCCGGGCAACGCGTGTCCTTTCTTTTTCCCTGACAGATTGGAGATGTGCTGAAAGATTGCGCAAATTTTCATGGGACTTTTCCAGCGCTTCGGCCATTTTTTTTCGACCGCTAATATCGCTTGAAATACCGCCGACACAATTGATCGTCCCGGAAGCATTCCGGAGGGGGAATTTAATGGAAATATACGTATGTATCCCGTCATCATGGGGAATTCTCTCCTCAAATTCAAGGGGCACGCCGGCGTTAAAAACCTTTAAATCGTTTTCCCTTAAACGATCCGATATTTCTTTTGAAAACACATCATAATCGGTTTGGCCGACGATCTCTTCTTGCGTGATATGAAACAGGGTTTCAAACTGCCGGTTGATCAGAATATATTTTCCCTGTTTGTCCTTGAGCCAGATGACCGCCGACGCATTATCAATAATGGACTGGAGTTGATGCTTACTATCTGCCAGCGCCTTTTGCGCCATTATTTTTCCAGTGACATCCTCTACCACGCAAATGCCGCCCGTGGGCTTATCCCCTTCGGAAAAAAGCGGAACAAAATCTGTCTTGGTATAGGTTGTCTTACCGCCGGTTACAGACAGATATTTTCCTTCCAAATGACTCGTTTTTCCGGACAAAGACTTTTTTATTGCGGTCAACATATGTTCATTTTTCACGTTTTTCAGTAAATTAAAACCCATAAGGGTTTCAATGGATGATCCGGCTATTTTTGCTGATTGTTCATTACACAATGTAATAACGCCATGTTCGTCATAATGAAAAATGCCGATGGGAATTTTATTGCAAATAAGACGATACTTTTCTTCACTCTTTTTCAGCGATTTTTCGACCTTCATGCGGTCGGTTATATCTACCAGAATGCCGTTGAAAAAAATACTGCCGTCTTTTTCAACGGATCTAACGGCATTGATATTTATCCAGAACAAATCACCGTTTGATTTTTTACACTCAATTTCCACATCCCTGATAAACCCATTTTTTTTAATATCCATAATAAACTGTAACCGTTCTTCGGGATGAACATAAACATCGCTGATATTCCTTACCGCTTCAAGAGCCTGTTTGGGCGATTCGTACCCAAAAATTTCAGCGCATTTTTGGTTCAGCATAATGGGCCTGCCGGCTTTATCTGTCTGAAAAAGTCCCATTACCGAATTTTCATAAAAATCCCTGAACTTTTTTTCGCTCTCGTAAAGCGCTTTTTCTAAGTCTTCATAGGTTGGTTTATCCGCCATTAGAAAAGCCTCCAATTGTCCCAAAATAATTGACTTATGGGATTATGGCAACATCAACAAAAAACGTCAACCTTGATGAATTTGTCAAAAGTCAACACACATTCGGCGGATTACGCTTCGCTAATCCGCCCTGCGCAGGTGTGACATTATTTAAAAACGAATAAATGGGGACTTCAAAAGGAGGTGGTTCTTTGCGATGATACCGGGAGACAAGCTGATTAAATTGTTGACGCCGCGAGCAACACGGCGTCAACACCACCGGAGGAACAAAAAAGAAGACAATTAGCTCTCAAATCAGTGTTATTACCATACACCCCAAAAAAGGACTATGCAATCAGTGGTTGTCTGATTTTTTTGTAGGATTTTGGCTAATGGCCTTGTAAGGGTTTGTCCTACAAATTTTGCAACCTGCTATAATTGCTATCTTATTTTTCAACTGATCCGTCAGACTCTCTTGGCAAAATCTGCAAACGCACTTTTTGAGTCATACAAAAATTTGTAATCTATTGTCTCATGAAGTT
>JAOZOL010000094.1 GCA_029933295.1 Desulfobacterales bacterium
AAAAAAATCAGAACTTTTGCGAATCCATCAAATAGCAATAAAAAAACCCCGCAAAATTTTACGGGGTTTTTATCAGCTTATTATGCCGATGCTACAACAAATTTAGACGACAATTATTTTTCTTTTAACGCATCAATCTCTTTTTTCAATTCTTCATTTTCTTTTTTAAATTTATCCACCTCATCTTCAGCGCCCGGCATAGCAGGTGCAACGCCATCCTCATTCTGCCAGGTGTCTTTTAATTCATCAAACCCCAGATAAAGAGCCAGACAGCCGCCAAGCAGCAGCATTCCTGGAATCGCGCCTGCCAGAAGCTGCAAAAAAGCCTTAAACCAAATTGCCATACCAATGACTCCGATTACGGCTGCAATTGCGCCGCCAATTAATGTTTTCATAAAGCCGACTCCTCCTTCTTTCTCTTAATAATTCATTATATTAATAATTTGGACACGTTAGAATCTTTTAAATATCCATTTGATATTTATGTCATTTAGCATAACCGTTTTTTGAAAGCAAGGTAAAATTTCTTTAAAAATTTATGTTCAAATGTGAATTAACTGCATGTTATAAATATAACAGATTATGCCCTTGCAAACAAAACCATTAATTGTTATTTTTTCTTCTCATTTAAATAAAAAAGCATAGAAGAAAAATGAAAAAAATACTTACAAAATGGATTAATACAAAAAATCGAAAAACGCATAATCTCTTTGCATGTTATTTACCGTCAAATACCGGATTTCTATCCCGGGTTATATTGAAATTGCTCTTTGGCGGCATTCAATTACCCCCAACGCATGCGCAATCCATTCGGCAACTTGAACAAAAAGGGATCGTCATCCTTGTCAATAAATATAAAAGCGATTTTGAATATTTTTTCTACCACACCCGGTATCAAATTGAAAATTTACCTCACCCTAGTATCGGGTTTGACTACAGAATTTTTTTATGGCAGCCGGTTTCACGATTTTTAAAAATTATATTTTTCTTTCTGGATTATTTTTTTAAACATTTTTCTTTTCCGGATCCATATAAAAGCGGATATATTGAAAAAAAACTCATGGACGGGGAAACCGCACTCCTTTCTCTGGTTGAAGAAAAAGGCTTTTACAGACGATTTGTAAAGGCAAAAACCGACCCGTTGCATTATCTGATTGAAATTCAAAAAAACCGGCAGCAGCCGATTATTTTTCTACCCCACCTGATGTTTTTCAGCAGAACGCCGAGATCCACCCAGCTAACCTTTATTGATATGCTTTTCGGCACACGTGAAAAACCGGGCAGAATCAGACGGCTGGTTGCATTATTTAAAAATCCCAAAAAAATCTTTATCGAAACATCTGATCCCATTTTTCTTTCAAATTTTTTAAACCGTCAGGACATTGCAAAATTAAATTCAAAAGACCAGGCAGTAGCGCTCCGTCGTTACCTGATCACCCAGATTAATCAGCACCGTCAGACGATTACAGGACCCGCTTTAAAATCCAAGCTGGAAATCCAGGAGGAGATGCTGACCAACCGTGAAGTCAGAAATATCATTACAGATTGTGCGGACGAAACGAATCTGTCTCCCATTCATGCACATAAACAGGCGGTTGATTTTCTCGATGAAATCGCGGCTGATTATAATCCAACAATAATCCGGATGTATGACATAGTACTGCGATGGATGTTCAAAAATATATTTGAAGGAATGGTGATAGACTATAAAGGCTTGGACCGGATCAGGCGGGTGTCCAAAAAAGGTCCGCTGATTCTGGTGCCATGCCACAAAAGCCATCTGGATTACCTGATTATATCCTGGGTTTTTTTGAATAACAAAATACCCTGTCCGTTAATTGCGGCAGGAAAAAATTTATCATTCTGGCCTTTGGGGCCGATATTTAGAGGCGGCGGCGCTTTTTTCCTCAGGCGGACATTTAAAGGCGAAATCCTGTATACAAAAATATTTGCCGCATACATTAAAAAGATATTAACAGAAGGATTCCATATTGAATTTTTTATCGAAGGCGGCAGGAGCCGTACCGGCAAATTGTTAACGCCTAAAATAGGATTCCTTTCACTTCTGATTGATGCGTTTATTGAAAACAACTGGGACGATATGACATTTGTACCTATTTATATCGGTTATGACCGGGTGCTTGAAGAAAAGGCCTATATTCATGAAATGGAAGGCGGAAAAAAATCTCCTGAAAATTTAAAAAACGTCATTAAGGCCAGAAAATTTTTAAAGAAAAAATACGGCAAAATTTATTTAAACTTCCACAAACCGTTTTCATTAAAAAATTATCTGGAAAATTTCAATCAATCTCCAGCACAAAACATGTTATCTGAATCACAACAAAACATGTATCATCAATTTGGAAGAAAACTTATAGGCGCCATTAACCAGGTCACATTGATCACCCCCCATGCCATTATCGCAAGCGCCATATTAAACTGCCTCCAAAAACGATTCTATTATAATCAACTGATATCAATCGTTGATACATATATGACATATCTGTTATCCCAAAAGGCCACCCTTGCCGATACGCTTATCATAGATCGGCACAGAACCTTCAACCAGGTTCTTGAATCGTTTGTACAAAACAAAATGATTGAAAAAAGCGCTTCTGAATTTTCTACATCCACCACATCCAATCCGTTATTTAAAATCAGTGAGTCAAAGCGGCCCGGCCTTGAATATTATAAAAACAACGGAATCATTTTCTTTGTTCCGGCGGCATTCACTGCCCTTGCAATTCTCAAGACAGATGCTTTCCAGTTCTCGGCCATTGATATCCATGCCAGCTATAAATTCCTGCACGAATTTTTCGAAAATGAATTTATCTTTAACCCGGACCAGCCGGTTGAATATCTGGTTCGAAAAAACCTGAAGGCTTTTATCGACGACGCCATTATCATGCCCCATCCCACCCTGCCTGATACATATAACCTGACATCTGCGGGATACAGAAAACTTAATTTATTTGCCGCCTTTCTGGTACCGTATTTTGAGTCATACTGGGTTGTCTTAAATTTCTTTATGCGTTACACAAAAAAATCCATTTATGATATCAAAGACTATATTAAAAAAATTCAGGGTCTGGGAAATCGAATGTATAAACGAAAAGAAATTAAACGAAAAGAATCGATTTCAAAAATCAATTATAAAAATGCGGTCACATTCTTTACCAAACACGGCCTGTCGGAAGCGGAAAAAAACAAAGATCAAATTGAATTTTACGCTGATGTGATTCAGCGGTATCAGCATTTTCTTCCAAAATAAATAATGAAAGCACTGATTCTATCCGCTGGTTACGGTACGCGGCTTCGCCCACACACAAACCATACACCCAAAGCTTTATTCCCCATTGCAGGCCAACCATTAATCGACATCATTATCAAACGTCTTATCCGTATGGGGGCTTCCGACATTATCATCAATGTCCATCACCTGCATGATCAGATTACGCGTTTTGTCAAAGATGCAAACTATCCGGTAAAGGTAGTCACCCGTTATGAAAAAAAAATTCTGGGGACCGGCGGGGCCATTAAAAACATATCCGATTTCATGGATGACCAGCCCTTTATCGTAATTAACAGCGATATATTAACCGATATTGACATTAAAGCAGTTTATGAATTTCATAAACAACACGACCATCCGGCAACCCTGGTCATGCATGACTATCCCGTTTACAATAACGTTAAGGTAGATCGAAATGATGAAATTATTGAATTTTTAAATTTAAAAAACAATCCGGGCACCGGCAACTGCATGGCCTTTACCGGCATTCAAATTCTTGATCCATCAGTCCTGGAATTTATCCCTGACAATCCATTTGTCTCAAGCATTGACGTTTACCGTAAAATGTTGAAAACCGGTTTAAAAATAAAAGCATATACAGCTACAAACCATTTTTGGCGGGATATCGGAACCCCTGAAAGCTATTTTGAAGCGGTGTATAAAGAATCGACACCCATTGCATATGAAAAAGCATTCGGCCATAAATCAAAATCACCCTTTCAGCGTCAATTGCTCTTCGGCGACGGATCAGACCGGAAATGGTATCGGATCGCTTCAAATACCCGTTCAATGATAATGGCTGATCACGGCATCAATGCCCAAAACAGCAACCAGCATCTGACTGCCGAGGTCGATTCATTCATCAAAATCGGTCAACACCTGCATGAAAAAAAAATACCGGTTCCGGAAATCTATCATTTTGAGACATTTCCGGGTATCGTCTATATAGAAGACCTCGGAGATACCAATCTCCAGGCTGTCGTTGAGAAAGAAACCAGCGACAAAACCGTCATCAACTTATATCAATCGGTCATTGACCAGGTTATCTTAATGTCAATCCAGGGCGCCCAATCCTTTCAACCTTCCTGGACTTTTCAAACACCGAGCTATGACAAAGACCTGATTTTAAAAAAAGAGTGCCGATACTTTGTCGATGCATTTTTAAACAAATACCTTGATTTGAATGTATCTTTTTTAAAATTAATAAATGAATTTGAAGCACTGGCCGGCCTTGCGCTTAAATTTGCTGTGAGCGGTTTTATGCACAGGGATTTACAATCGCGGAACATCATGGTGCGTGATAACAAAATCTATTTTATCGATTTTCAGGGCGGACGGCTGGGTCCGGTCCAGTATGATCTGGCCTCACTTTTAACCGACCCCTATGTGAATCTTTCCTCAGACATTCAAAACCAACTGCTTGATTACAGCGTTGCCAGACTGAAAAGAAAGCGATCAATTGACACAAACACATTTAAAACCGGATACTCCTATTGTGCCATCACCCGGATATTACAATCTTTGGGGGCATTTGCTCATCTGACGAAAATTAAAAACAAACCCTTCTTTGCCCGGTTTATTCCCATTGCACTGACGAACTTAAATACCCGCATAAACAAACTGGATTCGCATAATTTTCCATTATTGACAGATATTGTTAAAAACGCTTTGATATCTTTATCGTATTTTTCATAATAATTTAAAAAATTTTCCATTGCCGGTGAGGTCAAATCAAAAATTTTTTAAACGAATAACAAAAAACACCCGCAAATAAAAAGGTAAAAAAACATGAATAAAATTAAAGTCATGGTTAACGGGATGCCCGGAAAAGTCGCCTGCAACATCGCCACCCATATTCTTGCAGATGACCGGTTTGAACTCATTTGCCATTCCCTGACAGGAGCTGAAGTTGTTGAGGCCGAATACCGGCTCAATCATGCGGCCATCCGCTTAATCCGTCCGGATGTAAGGAATACTCTCATAGAGGAAATAAAAAAAACAAAGGGCCCATTTATCAGCGTTGATTTTACGTTACCCGTTGCGGTAAATGACAATGCGAAATTTTACTGCCGCCATAATCTCCCGTTTGTAATGGGAACCACCGGGGGGGACCGCTCGCTGCTTGAAAAAACCGTCAACGACTCCGACGTTTGCTCGGTTATCGCACCGAACATGGCTAAACAGATCGTCGGATTCCAGGCCATGATGGCATATGCGGCGGAAAATTTTCCCGGCCTTTTTAACGGATATACCCTTGAAATAAAAGAAAGCCACCAGAGTACAAAAGTGGATACCAGTGGTACGGCAAAAGCCATGGTGACCTATTTCAATAAACTCGGTGTTAATTTTACTGAAAACCAGATTATTAAAATCCGTGATCCGAAAATCCAAAAAGAGGAACTGTGCATACCGGAAGAACACCTCAACGGTCATGGCTGGCACACCTATACCCTGGACTCGCCGGACAGAACCGCTCAATTTAAATTTTCACACAACATCAATGGCAGGGATATTTATGCATGGGGCACATTTGACGCCATCCTTTTTTTACAGAAAAAAATCGATTCCAATAAAAAAGGCGCCGTATACAATATGATTGATGTTTTGAAAGGGATTTAAAGACTTATGAAAAATATCTTGAAGCTTATCATCATATTGTTTGTAATGATTCTTATCCCCTCAACCAATACGCAGTGTAGTGAAAAATTTCCCGAATCGACGTGGTCCAAAAAAACCTGGCCCCCAAAAACATGGACGGACCGGCCGGATCCCATTGCCGACACGGATGCACTCCCGGGCGGTGAAATATCCGTATTCGGGGGGCAGTATCCAAAAAGTTTGAATTATTATCTGGATAATAACGTTCTTTCCTCAGAGGTCTTCGGGGCGCTTTTTGAGACGCTGCTGACCATGAACCCGCAAACCATGGAATATGAACCCGGACTTGCCGACAAATGGTCCATCTCAGACGATAAAAAGACTTTTACATTCCATATGAATCCCAACGCCCGCTGGAGCGATGGTACGCCCGTTACCGCCGATGATGTCAAGTGGACCTATGATGTCATCATGGATCCTAAAAACATGACGGGGCCCCACAAAATCAGCATGGAACGGTTTACGCAACCAACAATCCTTGACAAATCAACCGTTCAATTTACCGCCAGAGAAATCCACTGGAAAAATCTGCTGGCAGCCGGCGGGTTTCATATCTTATGCAAACACGCGTACCAGAAAAAAGACTTCAATAAAATCAACTTTGCCTTTCCCGTTGTTTCCGGACCATACCGGCTGGGCCAGATCGAGGAAGGGGTTTTGATAAAATTAAATCAAAGAAAAGACTGGTGGGATATTGGTGCCAAATCGTCTCAACATAAGGGAAATTTTGAAACCCTTACCTATAAATTTTTTGCGGAACGGACCAATGCTTTTGAAGCTTTTAAGAAAGGGATCATTGATCTGTTTCCGGTATACACGTCCCGGATATGGATCAATGAAACCAACGGAGATGTTTTTTTAAAAAACCACATCATTAAACAAAAAGTGCATAACCATAAACCCATCGGGTTTCAGGGGTTTGCCATGAATATGCGCAAACCGCCGTTTGATGACATCAAAGTCCGAAAAGCCATGGCCTTTTTGCTGGATCGAAACAAGATGAACCAGACCCTGATGTACAGCCAGTATTTTTTGCATCAATCCTATTTTGAAGATCTGTATTCAAAAGATATCCCCTGCCCGAATCCGCTCATTAAATTAGACAAAAAAAAAGCAAGGGGCCTTCTTGCCCAGGCGGGCTGGATCGTGAATCCAAAGACAGGAATTCTTGAAAAAAAGGGCAAAAAATTCACATTTAAATTTTTAACACGGTCTGCTTCTTCTGAAAAATTTCTTGCCATCTATGCGGAGGACTTAAAGGATGTGGGCATTGAAATGACCATTGACAAAAAGGACTGGGCATCATGGGCCAGGGACATGGAAGAATTTAATTTCCAGATGACCTGGGCGGCATGGAGTTCCGGAATTTTTAAAGACCCGGAAAGCATGTGGTCCTCCAAAGAGGCGGACAGAAAAAGCGGAAATAATATCACCGGACTTAAAAACAAAGAAATTGACCGGCTCATTGAAAAACAAAAGACCCTTTTTGATATTCAAAAAAGAAATGATATTTATCGCAAAATCGATCAGATCATTTACCAGGAATATCCCTATGTGCTGCTCTGGAACATTGATTATACCCGCCTGTTGTACTGGAACAAATTCGGAACACCGCCTACCGTATTGTCAAAATACGATGATGAAAGCAGCGCGTTATGGTACTGGTGGATTGACCCGGACTCGGAAGCAGCATTAAATGATGCGATTGACATGAACACCCCGCTGCCGCCAAAACAGCCGTCTGTCCGGTTTGATGAGGTATTTGGAAAACCAGGTGAATAGGTGGAAGGTAGAAGGCTGAAGGGGAAAGGCTATGAACATCGAACGCCCAACATCGAATTTCGCCTATTTATTTTTGCTAAAATATCATGCAAGGGCGGATTAGCGGAGGGTAATCCGCCGTATGTCTCAACCAGATTCGCCGACATCCTTACTTAATTCCAACAATAAAATACTGATTTCCACGTTCGATCTTAAAAAACCTTCCTCCAACTTGTACAAAAAACTGGACAAGTATTAATATATCTATTATACTTGTAGAATAAATTAGACAAATCAGGAGGATAGTATGAGAATTATAAATTTCAGTGAAGCAAGAAACAATCTAAAGTCAGTATTGGATCAAGTTATTGATGATGCTGATTACACAGTAATTACCCGTCGTGACTCTGAAAATGCTGTTGTTATGTCATTAGAAACCTTTAATAGTTTTATGGAAACATTTTATCTTCTCAGGTCACCTGCCAATGCTGCCCATTTAACAAAATCAATTGAACAATTTAAAAACAAAAAAGTCCAAGAAAGGGATCTAATAGATGAGTAGAAAATTAGCTTGGACTGATGAAGCATGGAAGGATTACATATATTGGCAGACACAAGACAAGAAGACACTAAAACGAATCAACAAACTCATTAATGATACAATGAGGCAACCGTTTGAGGGCATAGGAAAACCTGAACCTTTGAGAGAAAATTTATCTGGTTTTTGGTCACGAAGAATTGATGACACAAATCGATTAGTTTATGCTGTTGATGATGATTTTATTACTATCATTTCATGTAGATATCATTACTAATTCTTGCTTGTCGGACCAAATTAACTGTTTGAAAATTATTAAAATAGATGTTAAAAGTG
>JAOZOL010000438.1 GCA_029933295.1 Desulfobacterales bacterium
CCCGAATTCTGCCAAGACATCATCCAATTGGGAGGATATCCGAATCAAACTGCTCGTTTAAAACCTCCGCCATGGCCAGATAAATGGCGGAAAGACCGCATACTATTCCTTCATAGCCTGCAATGGTACCTATCAGGGCAGATCCGGTCCAATCCTTGATTGCCAGCAGAAAAAAAAGGATGGTAAGCGAAAAAAAGATAAACTGCAGGCACCGGTTTGCCTTGAGCGTACCCACAAACATGAACAACGTGAAGATGCCCCACAGGAACAGGTACCATGCCATAAACGCGGGCGGCGTGCCCTCAGCCCAGCCCATCTTGGGCATAATGATAAGCGCCACGAGGGTAAGCCAGAAATGGCCGTATGAGAGAAAGGCCAACATGCCGAAGGTGTTCCCTTTCTTGAATTCGAATATGCCCGCTATGATCTGGGCGATCCCGCCGTAAAATATTCCCATGGCAAGAATCATGGCGCTTAAGGGAAAAAAACCGGCGTTGTGAATGTTCAGTAAAACAGTGGTCATTCCAAAGCCCATGAGGCCCAGGGGGGCGGGATTGGCTAATTTATCGTCCATTATCTCCTCCTTTGCTGGTTTTAAGGGCTCGCTCAAAAAAACTTTATATGCAAGCCGCCAAGGGATCTTTTACATGAAACATGATAACAGGAAAGGCTTATAAAATGAAGCAAAAAGAAAAATGTGATTATCGAAATTTTAATGCACGAGCATAAAAAAAGGCATCCCCTGTTTTACAGGAGATGCCTTTAATTGCCTTAAAAAAGCAGATTAGACAGCAGTCACATTGGCTGCAGCCGGGCCTTTTGGCCCTTGCTCGATCTCAAAGGTCACACTTGCGCCTTCACTGAGGGATTTAAAACCGGTCGCATTGATTGCACTATGATGCACAAATACATCCGGTCCGTCTTCCTGTTCTATGAATCCAAACCCTTTGCGATCATTAAACCACTTAACAGTTCCATTTATCATAATATCATCCTCCTTTCAAAAAATTTCAACGTTACAAACTGAAGGATGATAGCGTTTAACAAACGAACAATTCCTACAGAAAGAAACTCTCCCGCCCATTTACGGCGGGACTTAATTGATGGTATATAATAAGCACATTTATTTATAATAGCAAGCTAAATATATATTAAAATTTCACGGTCTTCCAGAAACAGTATACCCAGGCGCCGTATTCGGATAAAACCCATTGAATTTATTAGCCATCATGCCACCATTGATCCGGATCAAATTCATCATTTCGGGATGAAACCATCAAAAAATCATGATCATTCCTAAACCAATAACAATCCCTGCAAGAATGATCAGAACCGCCCATACAAACTGATGGTCGACCGGCTGACGGAGGGAGGGATGGGATGGTGAGACCTCTGGCGCATGATGCTTTTCCGGTTTATTGTCGCTCTCCTGAACCGGGTGGGCGGCAACGCTGGCCCGCAGGCGTTCCATTTGCGTTACACTCAGGACAGTGGTACCGTCAAAGTCATCCGGGGATATCTCTGTACTCTTTTCCTTGGATTTATCCGCATCCTCTATGATTACCCGCAGGAAAAATTTTCCCAGATTAATGACATCATTATGTTTTAAGGTTGCTTCATTCACTTGCGCATTATTGAGAAAGGTACCATTTGTACTCTCTAAATCCCTGACAATATAGGGGCCGCCTATGGATCTTTCTATCTGTGTGTGTTCACGTGAAATTCCCGTATTGTCTATAAATATATCCGCTGTCGGAATTCGACCGATGACAATAACATCCTTGGTAAAGGAATACGTCTTTAAAATTTTGCCCTTCATGGCCAGCTCTATTTTCAATACCTGATCATTATACATCGGTTATCTCCACATCCGGGTTGAAATTTCACATTTTGGTTGGAAAAAATGAAAATTCTCACTTTATTATTCAATAAATCGCATTAATCCTTATTTATGTCAAGGTATAACAGGATTTTAAACGGTAAATTTATTCTAAACGGTAAAGTTGAAAAGAAACATGGTTGATGTTTACATCCTTTTCCTGTATATTATAATGATACCATGGAGTCATATCCTTAAAAAATTAAGGAGTAAAACAACTCGCATGGCTTTTTTAATGCCAACATATCAATATTTTGAAGTATTACCTGAATTTTGCATGAAAATTGATAAGAACTTTTTTATCAATTGAAAAT
>JAOZOL010000439.1 GCA_029933295.1 Desulfobacterales bacterium
GATGAAGCCCCGGAAATGTTGATTACCGAATGGCGTTACGGGTTTATCGCCGGGCTCATCAAAGAGACCGTCAAAACACCAACCGGCGACCGCCTCAACATATCGGATAAAATTGATAAAATCGTTCTTAACCGGGCTCTGGGACTGCCGATATTCCTGCTGCTCATGTATCTGGTATTCTACCTGACTTTTACGGTCGGCGGGCCGCCGATGGACTGGATCGACGCCGGATTCTCCTGGCTGGGTGATGCCATCACGGCCCATTGGCCGGGCAGTCCGGAGAGCGCCCTGCTGTCTCTGGTAGTCGATGGCATTATCGGCGGAGTCGGCGGGGTAGTAATCTTTCTCCCCAATATCATCTTCCTCTTTTTGGCCATAACCATTCTCGAAGGTACCGGGTATATGGCGCGGGCGGCCTTTCTGATGGATCGCGTCATGCATAAAATCGGCCTGCACGGGAAAAGCTTCATCCCCCTGCTGACCGGTTTCGGCTGCTCCATTCCGGCGATTATGGCTACCCGTACAATTGAGAATGAACGCGACCGGCTGACCACCATCATGGTAACCCCGCTGATGAGCTGTGGCGCCCGTCTGCCTATCTATGCCTTGATAATACCGGCCTTTTTCCCGCAGGCCTGGCAGGCGCCAATGCTCTGGGTGATTTATGTCATCGGTATTGTTTTGATGATGCTCACAGCCTGGCTTTTGCGAACAACATTATTCAAGGGCGAAGATGCGCCGTTTGTCATGGAGCTTCCCCCTTACCGGCTGCCAACGCTGAAATCCATCCTTATTCACACCTGGGAAAGAGCCTGGCTCTATCTCAAAAAAGCGGGAACTATTATTCTCGGTATCTCAATTATCCTCTGGGCGATGACCACCTACCCCGGAACCTCGGCTGAGAAACTCGCATCTCTCAATTCGGATGAGGCCAGGCAGGAGATGCAACTCGCCAATTCAGCAATCGGCCACGTCGGACACTGGCTTGAACCGGTGCTGAAACCGATGGGTTTCGACTGGCGTATCGGCACAGCTATGGTCGGCGCGTTCGCCGCTAAAGAGGTCTTTGTCGCCCAGATGGGAATTGTCTATTCACTTGGTGAAGCCGATGAAGAATCAGTTCCTTTAAGGGATAAATTACGCAATAGATATAGTCCTCTGATCGGTTTCTGCATTATGCTGTTCTGTCTCATAAGTGCCCCCTGCATGGCAACCATTGCCGTCACCAAAAGAGAAACCAACTCCTGGCGCTGGGCACTTTTTCAGCTCTCAGGACTGACCGTAATGGCCTGGGTGATAACCGTTGCTGTTTTTCAGATCGGCAGCATAATGCATATCGGCATTTAACTTATGCGGAAATAAACCCTGCAAAACGGGTTTTTCAAGGCACTTAAAATAGTTCTATTACAACCTTTACAAATACAAGGATACTATCGACATGTTTAATCTGACAAACAAAAAAATTGTTACCATCGTGCTGATGCTCCCCTTATTCCTCTGTCTGCAAATCCTGCCTGGATTAGCAGCCGGACAGCAACCGATTGCAAATTCCGAACTTGAGCAGAAGGTACAAGCTCTAGCTGCGCAACTTCAGGTTCTACAAGCCCAACTTTCCAACCAGAAACAGGTGATTGAGTCGAATGTTAATCGCCTGAGTGAAAATAAAAGAGATCTGTCTCGCAACCGAGAACATCTTCAAAAACAGGATTACAAGATTGAGAAAAATATCAGTGGACAGGATGGTCTTACGAATTTTTCCAAACGTCTGCAAACTGTCAATGAGCATGTAAGGATAAGCGGTCTGATCGAGATTGAGGCCGGTTTCAGTAAAGATTATGATAACAACAATACGAGTGATCTGACTCTGGCGACTGCGGCTCTGGATTTTGATGTCAACCTCCACCAGTATGTTTCGGCACACCTGCTTTTTCTCTGGGAGGAGGATGATACTGAGCCGGTTGATATTGATGAGGGTTATATTATGCTCGGTAATACTGAATTCTTCCCGGTCTACTTTCAGGTTGGTAAACTTTACGTTCCTTTCGGCAGCTTTGAATCCAACATGATTTCAGATCCCCTAACCCTGGAGTTGGGAGAGGCCCGCGAAAGTGCCGGAGTTCTCGGAGTAGAATTAAATGGTTTTTACAGCTCAGTTTACACGTTCAACGGAGATGTCAA
>JAOZOL010000095.1:0-2351 GCA_029933295.1 Desulfobacterales bacterium
GTTGTGTGATTAAATATAAATACGGTATTGATTCAGTTGCCTTTAAATTCAGGGTCGCGTTTTTGAAAAAAAGCTTCAATCCCTTCTTTAAAATCCCCGCTTAATTGAGTAAGCAGAACCTGATCGCTGTCCATGTGCATGATAGCCTGATCATGAGATGACATGATGGCATTGATGCTCCGCTTGATCATCTGTGCGGCAACCGGTGCCTGTGCGGCATATTTTTCTGCCATATCCATGGCGCGTTTCATCAGCTTATTATCCGGCACAACAGCATCTAAAAATCCCCATTTGAGTAATGTCTGCGGGTCTTCCTGTTTTCCTAAAATCACCATACGTTTGGCGTTTGCCGGACCAACCAGGTGCACACACAACGGCAGGCTGATCCAGCTTAACGGTATCCCCAGATTGACCTCCGGGTAGCCGATTTTGCATTTATTTGTGCCGATACGAAAATCAAGGGCCGTTGCGATACATGTCGCCCCGCCCAGGGCGACCCCATCAATGGCTGCAATAGTGATTTGGTTCATTTCAGCAAGTTTGCGGATCAGTCTTGGTCCGATATGATATTGACGCTGACGGACTATCAGAGGGCCGGCGAGCGCTTCTGCCTGTCTGGGATCTTTTAAATCAACGCCTGCGGAAAAATTGTTTCCAGCGCCGGTAAATATGACAACACGCGTTTCAACATCCTCATTAAATTCTTCGGTGATCTTTTCGATGTCGGCCATCATATCCGTGTTGAGCGCATTGCGCTCTTTGGGTCTGTTAAAGGTTACGATTGCAACATGACCGTGTTTTTTGACAAGCAACGTACGATAGTCCATGAATCACATTTCCTTTCATCTCAAAATTTCTCTTTCCCTCAAAAGATAACCGCAAACAATCAGGGTTTGAGCCATAATAAAACAGGGATGAACAATATTAACCCCAAAAGTATAATTTACCATGTAATGATCTGCAGTATATAATCCATTTTCTGCAATATAAAATAGAGTTCCTATACACATGAGCCAAGCGCCTAATGAGCGAACGGCTGTAAGAAGATGAGCAAGGCTCATCATGCTGATGATTGCAATAAAGGACATATACAAAGAAATGGGAATCAACATTTGATTTAAATCATCCTTCATGAACAAAACAAAAAAAACACAACACCAAATAATTGGCATTTGAAGAAATACAAACCAAATGCTCAAATTTTTGACAGGCCGCATAAAAATCCAAATATATCCGAAAAGTCCTATTATTGTAAAAGCAGAGCCAAAAAAGAATAATAATGGTGATTGCTCGCCCCAAATTAGACAGATGTTTCCGAGCCACAAACCACATAACGCCCAGGGAATATACCATCCTTTCTTCAAATCTTTCACTGTTACAAGGAAAAAACCGCAAAGAAAAGGCATCAGCAGTACTTTGGTGATGGTATAAGCATTGCCTGGAAGATTGGTAAGAATCACATGAATAATTGCATTAATGGCATGTAGACCAAATGTGATTTGCGTTAGATAATATTTTTTACTTAAATTTTGTGAAAAAATACCCATTATAATACTCCGTATTTTTGTTGCTCATCTAAGTTTTTTTGAGTTTAAATTAGGCATTGTGCAAGCAGCTAACCCGGATTTCTCATGAAAAATTTATTTGAATAGTTCCACATTAATTCAAAACAGTCTGTCGAAGCCGAAATGAAACACTATCAATATAACTGGGGATTGTAAAGACTGTGCGGAATTAGTCCCCCGTCGATAAAATGAGAAAAATGACCGGATTGATTTATCAAGTCTACATTTTTTTCATTAATACGCCGGCCCATCCGTATAAACAATTTTTTTGTCAGCTGCCTGAGTTTTGATGCAATTATAGATTTTTGCATCAAGTGACTCCCCACCCTTGCCGGCTTCGTTTTTAACCAGGTTTTCAATATGGGCCTGGCGTTTTTTAGCCAGCCTGTCAATTTTCGTCTGAAGCTCCTTACGCCGGAGGCTCTGTCCTTTTATGTGATTCTTTATTTCATCGGTGTCCATGTCCCGGAGTTTTGCCGGCAGTTCCGCTTTTTTTATTTTAGAAATATCAATGCCATTTGTCTCAACATCTGAAACAAGTTCTTTTTTACCAAGAAAGTTTTTTTCGCCCGAAGCTTTTGAATTAAAAATAGCGCGTTTGGCAACCGCTGACGGCGCGGCTGCTTCATAAATATGATTTGCCTTGTTTTTTCGGCTTTCCATCTCACGCATATAATCTGCTGAACCATAGAAGATTCTTGTTTCATCAAGTTTGCGTGAAAGTTGCGCAATTTCTTTGTCATAGGGTGTATCATAGAGAACCGCGCTGCCGGCCTGGGCCACCTG
>JAOZOL010000095.1:2451-8509 GCA_029933295.1 Desulfobacterales bacterium
CCAGGCGGTGCGGGTCACTGCTTCATGCAGGGCCTGGTTGACACTTTCAGGTCCGTCCCCGCCGCCGCTGGCTTTAAATTTCATCAGGTTTGAATAAACGGCGTCAAGGTCATCAGAAAGCGGTGTGAAAGTAGTGATATATTGATCACCGCGATCACGATAACCGACCAGTCCCATCCGGATATCTGGGGCTGGATCGCCTGATGACAGCGTATTTGCAATGGACCAGATTTTTTCCTTGGCAGCCGCAATCAACCCGCCCATGCTGCCGGTGGTATCTAAGACAAACATGACCTCAACCGCCGGGCGCTCTGATTGGATGATGGATGCGGTTTCACTGGATGCAAATGCAACGGAAACAGATGCCGTAAAAAACAGCATCAGTATCAATGAGAATGAGAATATTTTTTGGGGAATAGATATTTTTCTTGAAGTTTTTTTTGCTTTCATTTTTTTATCTCCTTTAAGTTAACAGCATTGGTTTAATCTCTGAGTATCCCTTCGGCCCTCATCCTGGCCTGTTCAAATAAATCAAGCGGTGGCGCGACAGCATCTTCTTCCATGTCCGTCATGACCGTAAAATATAGTGACTGGATCAGAAAGAACATCCAGATCCCCAATGCCCAGGTCAGTGTTGAATGCGGGTTGAAACAGGCAACCAAAGCACCGCCGCCGATGGAAAAAAGTATTTCAACACCGAGTGATCTGGCAAAGGCGTTTTGAAAGCAAATTCCGCTTCGAATCCAGCTGAGCATGCCCAGCGAGAGCAGTAAAAATGCCGGGGCTGAAGTTTGGCAGAACACAAAGAGAAAAAGAAAAAGCAGGGGAAAAAGTACGGATATTCTCCGTTTGTTTCCCCATGATGCGAGTATCAACGAATATGCCGCAAGAATGGCAAATAGGGCCAGGCGGAAGAAAAGGGGCCGGAAAAACGTGATTTCGAAAAACATGTTAATCGGTATAAATATCAGAGAGCAGATCAGTCCGAAAAAAATGGTAGTCCGTATGGGGCGTTGTGAGGCCGTCATTTTAAGCACCTCCCTTCATAACTTCTTTGCGTTTTATCAATTCCAGTTCCACCTCTTCATCGGATAACGTATTGCAGGAGCTGAGAGGGATTATTTTTGATACGGTATCTTCCCAGCGTTTGTGTTCCGATTGTTGAAAATAGGTTTCCGAGCGCAGCTGAAGTTCGGCATGCTGGTGCTTTTGGGTCTTGAGCTGTTCATTTAAAGATGCGATCCGCCTTTCAATCGTTTTGCCATGCTGGTTTATGGCATCCAGGTGCTGTTCGATGGTTTTGAGCTTTTTAATCAATAGGCGGGCGATATCGTCTTTTTCTTTTTCAATGGCAGTATTAAGATCGCCTTCGAGTTTCTCCTGTTCCCGGCAAAATTGTTGCCGGTCATGCCGGGTCTGATCAAAGGCCGCTTTTACCTTATTTAATTCCGCCTGCTTTCGAGCCAGGGATTCCTCCATTTCCCGGAGGCACTGCTTTAGCATCAGGCCCTTATCTTCGAGTTGGTCCATTACCCCGTGCATGTCCGCCTTGCAAAGTCGTGTAAATCGCGTCATGATACCCATCATATCCTCCTTTTTAATTGTTTAGTTATTTAACGTCGTCCGCTGTAACCTTCATACTGAAGTGCTTTTGCGTTTTTTTTCTGTTTTTCTTGAACTTCGCTTTCCCTGCCGGAAAATGTGTCGGCCACTGTGTCGCGAAGATCCATCAGATCTTTTTCAAGGTTGCCGGCAACCGCTTCTGATTGAACCTGCGCGTTGATGGTTTGCTGGGTGGAACGGTAATTTTCAATCCGTTTCATGGCTTGTTTTTTGCGGCCGGTTTTAATATCTTCGGCGACTTCTTCTCGCAAGCGATTGAAGTCTTCCTGAATTACCTTATGTTCCCATGTGTCTTTATCAATGGACGCCATGGCCGTTTTTGGATCCGAGACACATGCCAGTGTAAAAGGTGTTGTGAATTTTACGGTATAGGGGGTGTCATTAAATCGGTAAGCCAGATCAATCCCGGATATTTTGAATGTTTTTTCCCGGCCGGTGGGAATTTTTAAATTTAAAAACAGCTTTCTGGTTTCACCGGATTGGAGATCTTTTGGAAAAAAAATTGCCATGTTGTTTTTGTGGAAAATGGGATGCCCGCCGGCATCAATCAGTTTAATGCCGTTTTTTTCAGGTATGCGAATTTTTACCGAAGAGGCTGCAATAGTGCTTGCGCAGTGAAGTTCTTTTTGCAATACGGCCGCAAACGCAGATGGGTTTTCCAGATAATAGTAAGTGCCGGTTCCCCTGTCGGCAATGGCCGTCATTAATTGTTCGTTGAAATCAAGTCCTAATCCCACGGTGGTTATGGAAAAATCCTTCTCAGCAGCAACGGACGCCATGTTTCCTAATGCGTTCGGATCGATAATTCCCTGATTGGCAAGACCATCGGAGATCAGGATTACCTTGCCTATATTCCCGGTCTTATCAGACGCAGTCAGGATGTTGATTCCTTCCGCAAGTCCATGCCCGATATTTGTCCCGCCATTGGCTGAGATCCTGGAAATTACAGCACGCAATCTCTCCCGGGCGGAGGGCGTGACATACACCAAGTCCGAAAGTCTGATTGCGGTATTGGAATAGGTAATCAGGGCAAACCGGTCGGAAGGTGACAGGCCGGATATCAGGTTCAATGCCGCTTTTTTGGCGTCATCTAATTTTTTACCATTCATGGAACCGCTGCGATCCAGCACAATTACCAGATCCACATGCTGAGAAGTTTCTGTATTTTCTGAAATGCCGGTGTTTTTGATATCATCGGTATTGATGGTCAGGGCAAGTGAAACCATGCCGTCACTGCCGGCGTAAATCTTATCCTGGGTCAAAAACCCGGAAAGGGTCACAATGCCTTTTTTGTTGATTGACCGGGGTGTCGGGGATGCGGACGAATTGGTTTTACCGGCATATGCCATGGCAAAGCAGGTTGTGGCGATTAAACATCCCACAAGGATAAATTGTTTGATGCGATTTTTTCTCATTGGGGCCTCCTTTTGTGGTTTTTAAAAAAGTTGTGAATTAAACCTGGCTGTATTCTAACCGGCTGGAATCAGAATTCAATTCAAAGAAATGCAAAACAATGGGCTGTTTTTTTTACATAAGTTTTTCTTTTATCCGTAAGCAAAATCGCATAGAATAGATTTCAATTTTTGATGAACCATCCGGAGAGAAAAAATGAATCAAAAAAAAGCCCGTATATTAATTGTGGAGGATGATCCGGCGATTTTAACCGGACTACTGGATGTGTTGGTTTTCAACGGTTATGAGTCCGAAGGGGCTGAAGATGGCGGGAAAGGGCTCAAAACGGCCCTGGCAGGCAGATACGACCTCATCCTTTTAGATGTGATGCTGCCCACTCTTGATGGTTTTTCCATATGCCGGGAAATCCGTAAACAGAAACCGGATCAGCCGGTCATCATGCTGACAGCCAAGGGGGCTGAAAATGATATTGTTACCGGATTTAAGGCAGGTGCCGACGATTATATCAGCAAGCCGTTCTCCCTTCGGGAACTGATGGTGCGTATTGAAGCAGTGTTAAGACGTTTTGGGAAAAATCTTGGCGATGAGCAAATAACCCTCGGACCGATTTTTTTTGACGGTAAAACATTAACCGCGGTCTGTGCGGAGAAAACAATCGAACTGACCCGGCGGGAAATGGATATTATTGTCTATCTATACCGCAACAACAGCCGGATCATATCGAAAAAAGAACTTTTGTTAAACGTCTGGCAATATCGGGATGCGGACATTGAAACACGGACCGTGGATATCCATATCCAGAAACTCAGAAAAAAGATCGCTTATTTAATCGGCGAAACCCCGTTTCTTCTCACCATTCGGGGGGCAGGATATCGGCTGGAGCAAGGACAGTGAAACGGCTTAGAATTTTACTCATCATTTTCTGTGTTTTTCTTTCAATCCCGTTGGGGTATTTTATCCTTCGGACTCACCAAAGCCTTGAGCAGGAAGAAATGGCGGAGCTGCGGTATTTTGCGGACACACTTTTTTTTGAGATGGAAAAAGAGCTGGCCGATTTTATCGAAAAAGAAGAAGGTAGAGATATTGATGACTATACGGATGTTTCCGAAATTTCAACAATACCGAAAGAAAGCTATATTTTTGGATATTTTCAAAACAATCCGGACGGTTCGTTTCAAACCCCCATGGCCATTAAAGACATGGATTTAAAACAGGCCGGTAAAAAGGGGGATATCGCAAAAATCGATAAGGTGGTCCGGGAGCTTGAAGCGGACAACCGGATTTTTAATACAAAACGGACTGAGACTCCGCATCGGATTGAAGTCAGCCCGCCGGAAAAGATCATTCCGGAAACAAAAAAAGACGCTGTTTTTGCGGGAAAATATCTGGATTTGTCCCGGTCAAAAAAGCAGAAAGCCTTTCTCGGTCAGGAGAAAACACGGGTTGCAGAGATTCCCGCCCGACAGGTTATAAATCTGGCAAAACAGGAGCATAGACCGGCGGAATCTGAACGATGGGAAAGTCCGGCACCGGCCGCAGAATCTATTTCACGGGATGGCCCAAAGGTGGGGGTTGATCCGGCTTACGATGCTCAGAAGCGTTCAGATATAAAATCATCAGACAGCCTTTCAGGCGTTGACGAAGATAATGAGTTGGCAGACATTTTTTCGCGCCGGGCATCCGGGGATAAGCTTGGGGATAAGCGCGGGGATAAAATGCCGTCGCAGCCGAATCAAAAGGATTTCAATGATGCCACATTCAGAGTTGAAGTCGACCCCATGCAGTCTGTTTTTATATCAGATAACAAGGTCGTCCTGTTCCGCCGGATTGTCATTGGCAATCAGGTTTATCGCCAGGGGGTCGTGATTTTTGCAAAAGGATTTTTATCGCACCTGGCAACATCTTATTTTGAAAATCAACCCATGGCAAAATTCACGCGCCTGTATTTGTCAATATTTGATCAGGGTAAAGATCAAACAATTATTCAAACAGGGGCAGGGGCTGAGAATCCGAAATTCTCCTTAAGCCGGACATTTCCCCGGCCCTTTTCATTTTTAACTGCAACGCTTGCCTGTGAGCGGATTCCGCAATCAGACGGCAGAAAAACACTCACTATCATGATGACTGTCATGGGAATGGTCATTCTCATGGGGCTTTTTGCCATTTATCAGAGTGCCCGATCCATTGTCGCCATGTCCGAACGGCGCACAGGGTTCGTGTCATCGGTTACCCACGAGTTGAAAACGCCGTTGACAAATATCCGCATGTACGTTGAAATGCTGGAACAGGGCATTGCGCCAAACCCGGAGCGGGAGCAGGATTATTTCAAAATTCTCGGCTCAGAAAGCACCCGCCTTTCCCGCCTGATTAATAATGTCTTGGAATTTTCCAAGCTGGAGAAAAAAAACCGCCAACTGGACCTTTTGGCCGGAACCTGTGAAGATGTGATTGAAGAAGTCAAAGGCATCATGGAAGAAAAAATCAGGCAGGAAGGGTTTGACTTTAATGTAGCAAAAAAAGATGTCCGTCCCTTTATGTATGACCGGGACGTAATGGTGCAGGTGTTGATTAACCTGATTGAAAACAGCATTAAATTCGGTAAAGAAGAACTGGAAAAGACAATTTCTCTGTCCCTTGAACCGGAAGGCGACCGTATGAGGATCAGCCTGGCCGACACGGGCCCGGGCATTCCCCAAAAAGCCTTAAAAAAAGTATTTGAAGATTTTTACCGGGTGGATAATGAACTTACCCGATCCACCGGCGGGACCGGCATCGGTCTGGCCTTGGTAAATAAGTTTGTCAAGGCCATGGGCGGAAAAGTAATGGCGAAAAACAACGCCGGTCCCGGCTGCACAATTACGATTTTTCTGCCACTTTACAAGACGGTGTCGTAATTCATGTCACTGTCGCAATATCGAGGACCTTTTCAAATGAAAAAGAATCTGATCTGTTTTTCAGTTTTAATTCTATTACCTGAATTTTGCACGAGTCGGAGGCTTCCATATGCAAGGCATTTAACGGC
>JAOZOL010000096.1 GCA_029933295.1 Desulfobacterales bacterium
AAGGTGAAAGGTCGAAGGTGAAAGGTCAAAACCGAGTTCCGGGAACAGTATGTCTATTTCATCACGCACTGCCCCTGATTTGCGGGTTCCACAATCCCGGGTGAACAACATTAAAACAGCCAATATCACAAAAATAAAAAAACTGCTTTATATGCTGGCCGTCTCTGTCCCACCGGAATTGAACATCAATAAATTATCTTCAATCATCGGTGCTTCCCGCCATGCGGTGTATGATTATATGGAATATTTAAAAAATGCCGGCTATTTAACCGACGAGCAACGCAGCCGGGCGGGATGGATCGGCGCATCAGAATGTGAAGTTATTTTTGAGCGGGGCCTTAGTCATTGCCCAGTATTCGGATAAACTTGCTGTTCACCCCCCAGCTTTCAGGCGGCACTTGAATCAGATTTAAAAACAATCTCTGGCTCATATCTATTGCATTTTTCTCTTTCCCGTTTTCACAGGGCCAGAGAATCAGTGGATTTTGGGCATCAAACTCCAGGCTGTAATCTGAAATCAACGCCTTTTGGCAAACACCAAGGGCTACGATCATTTCATTTCCAACCGGCGGTGACACCTTGATATCTATGGAGCACTGGGTTTCGCCTTTGCCCAGTTGAAGGCGCTGATCTTCGGATATGGGAAAAAGCTTATATATGCCGTCGATATTTATATCCAGAAGCAGGCAATGGGATTTGAAATCAGGATGCATACAAAATTTCACTTCTTCGCCAACAATAAACGTGTTTTTTATTTTTCCCGGCACCTCAAGGTTGATCAGACCGCTGTTATAAATTGAACCGATCTTGGACAATGCGCTAAACGCATTAAAACAGTAATTCCTTTTAAGGATGCGTTCAATTTTATTTAAGGGTGCCTGATTGTCATTAATGACAAACGATTCCGAACAATCTTCTTCACACGCATACAGGTTGCTGCTGATGGTCAGTTTTCTGCCAAAGGTATATTCTTTGTAAATAATCAGAATATCACATTCGCCCGTTTCCATCAGTCGGACATACGGAAGGCCCTCAAGAAATGAGACAATTGCCGATTTGCCGGGTTGACCAATTTCCCCGACCTGATTATACCCGATTTTTAATTTAAGAAGGTCCTTAACATCAGCTGAAGTAATCGCACCACCGTATTTTTCAAAATTTCCGATTAATTCATTTTCCCTCAGCACCCTGGAACGAAGCGTTACCGCCGGGGCCGGAGATTTTTTAACCGCAACCGGCGGGATTTCAGGTTCCTGTGCCTGTTCATGGGGGGGCTGAACCTGGGAGGGCCGGCTTTGCATATGAATTGCCGGGGTCGTGTGTTTTTTTTGAACCATCATGACGGCAACAATAACAACCAGACAGATAATCAGGATACTTGCGGCAGAGACAAACCAAATCCTGTTTTTTTTCTTTGCCCCAGGTTTCTTCGCTTTAACGATTGTCGCAGATGCCGGCGCTTTTGCCTTCGGCTTTTGCTTGACAATGGTTTTTTGAAGCGGCTTGACAATCCGTGTGGCCATTTCATGCAAATTCGCATCAGACCCGGGTTTGGATTCGGGTCTTCTGATAATTGTTTTAAGTTCAGAGGCGTCTTGTGAAACCACTTTTTTTAAATCTATTACCAGGGATTCACCATCCGGGTATCTGTCATCCGGTTCTTTTGCCAGCAGTTTCATGATAATATCACCAAGATCGCGGGGCAGTTCAGCCTTGACATCAGATGGATGCGCCGGTATTTCGTGGACCTGTTTATACATCAGGGGCGCAATATCATCGCTTTCAAATGCATATTCACCGGTTACCATTTGATAAAAAACCATGCCGAGCGAATACAGATCACTTCGTTTATCCACATTCCTGCCGGTTATCTGTTCAGGACTCATGAATTTAGGAGAGCCCAGCATTGTATTTGTGGCAGTCAAGCCCACATCGCCCAGGTTCTTTGATATGCCGAAATCGGTCAGGATAATCCGCCCCTGAAGATCGATCATGAAATTTGCCGGTTTTATATCCCTGTGGATGATATTTTTTTTATGAGCATGGGAAATCGCTTCTGCCATGGGAATCATCATTTTTAAACATTGATGCCATCCATAAGCCCCTGCTTCCATTTTATCCTGCAAAGTTTCCCCGTCAATATACGGCATGATCAGATAATCAAAGTCTTCATCACTCCCGAAGTCAATAATTCGTATAATTCCAGGGTGATCGATACTGGCGGCCAGTTGGGCTTCTAAAAGAAACCGCTTGCGGATATCCTTTTCCTTTTCCACGGTCTGGTGAATTATTTTGATGGCCCTTTTCTGCCCCAACGCCCTGTGAATGCCCAGATAAATTTCACCCATCCCCCCTGAGGCGATCAATTCAACAATTTCATATTTATCTGAAAGAATCGATTTTAATTTGTCGACATTATTTATAGACATTAAAAACGTCCTTTAAGGATATCACAATAATTTACAATTCAATGCCCAGCACCAAATTACAAATGAAATAACTCAAGGAATTCAGCCGGGGTACACACCAAAATACTGCTTTGTTTATAATCCGCCTTGTTCCTCGTGATAATATATTCGATCCCATTATCTGATGAAACAAAATACTGGATTGCGTCTTCAAAATCCTTAAATTTTGACGCAAGGGCTTTGTCGATATGGCTTTCGGTGACTGGCAAAACACCTATAAAAAGACGAAGCTTCCTTATACTTTCAATTGCAATCCTTTTGGATTTTATTTTTCGAAGAATATAAAAGAGGTTTGCGATCACGATGGGAGAGGTGTAGGCGCGGATTTTTTTTGTTTCCACCAGGGAAAGAAGGCCCGCGGAATCCGAATAAAACCCCTCCCGTTTCGCAAAAACATCCAGCAAAACATCAGAATCGATAAACAGCCGGTACACTATGAATGCTTCCTGGTAAGATAATCCGTATATTCCTTTTCCGGATCAAAATTTTCCGGCAATTTGATAATTCCGGATAATTCTCGCACAAGCGGGGAAACCGGTTTTGTCGCCTTTGTTTTTTTCTCGGTAAGAAACCTGAAGTAATTTTCGACCAATGCGGACAGGCTGGTGCGGTTTTTTTTCGCATATGCCTTTGCGCTTGCGATGATCCTGTCATTTAAGCTGAGGGTCAATTTTGTAGGCATATTGCCTCCTTTCATTTACGTATAAAATATAAATAATATGTACGTAAAGTCAAGAAAAATCATCCAATCTTCAAATAATCTATCCCGCCCGGCACTGCAGACAAAGCTTCAGGATTTCAGTGTGCTGAATGGAGAATGGAAGTCTGAAGCCTTCCGCTACATTGTTTTATAAACGCCCTTTGCACATGCCATGTAGCGGAAACCTTCAGGCCAGCATTTTGGGATGACAGGTTAACTCACAATTCACAATTCAAGATCCGGCACCATAATTCTCAGATGTAGCGGCGGCCTTCAGGCTGCCATATCGGGATGGTATGCTAATTCACACAATTCACGGCACCTCCTGGAATCCTATTTCCGTTTTAATGCCGTGCGGTAAATTTCGTTGTCTCTTCGCGGCCCGACAGCCAATACATACACCACAACCCTTTTTTCATACACCTGATAAACCACACGATAGTCTCCGACACGCAGCTTTCGAAAGTCAGCCAGCCCCCCTGACAATGGCGCGCCAAACTGCATGGGCGATTGAGTCAGCTTTGCATCAATGGCCTTCACAATGCGTCGCGCGGCAGATGGGACAAGGCTTTCAAGGTCTTCTTCAACCCCATGATGATAGAGAATGGACCACGTCATGCCCCGAATTACTCCCCAAACTTCTGCTTGATAAAGCGGTGAGACAACGCCTTTTTCTCATCAAAACTTTCCAACCGGGCCAGGGCCAGGGCCGTGAGACGAAGATCTTCCATTTCTTCTTCCATGTCCTCATAGCTCTCCATGGAAAGAAGGACGGCTTTGGGGGAATTATTCTTTAAAATAATAAATTTCTCAGCCTCCCCCCTTTCCAGGGCATCCAGAGTCGCCGATGTTTTTTTGGAAAGGGCCGTGGCCGAAAGATAGTCTGTAGCTCGGTTCATGGCAAACCTCCTTTTATCCAATAATAATGCTGATAATAATCAGATTATCATCCCTTGTCAATATCAAAAGTTTATGTGTAAAAACATTAAAAAACAACAGCAGACAAAACTATTTTATGACAAATCTGATTTTGTCGGTTGTATGTTTTTGATATCATGCCAGCACAAATTTTATTGGTAAAAAAGAAACAAAATTAAATATTGACTTGCCGGATAAATTTAGGAATAACAGGGCGTGAGAGCAAAATGGATATCAGCTGAATAAAATTTGCGGAGAGATGACCGAGCGGCTGAAGGTGCACGCCTGGAAAGCGTGTGTGCCTGTATAGGGCACCGAGGGTTCGAATCCCTCTCTCTCCGCCAGATCTTTTTTTAAAATCGCTCTTTCCTTGTCAATCGGTGATAGTCTGTCTGTAAATTTTATAATTGGATGAGGGTTATGAGTTACCTGGTGCTTGCACGTAAATATCGTCCCCAGCGATTTGAGGACGTTGTCAGACAGGAACATATCACCAGGGCCCTGGGCAATGCGGTAACTTCCGGCCGACTGGCCCACGCCATTCTTTTGTCCGGTCCAAGGGGCACCGGCAAGACCACCATAGCCCGGATTCTGGCAAAATGCGTCAATTGCGAGACAGGGCCGACAGCCACGCCCTGCAACAAATGCAGGTCATGCAGGGAAATAACAAAAGGCCATGCTGCGGATGTGTTTGAAATTGACGGCGCATCCAACAATAAAGTGGATAATGTCCGGGAACTCCGGGATAATGCCAACTATATGCCGGCGCACAGCCCATACAAGATATATATCATTGATGAAGTTCATATGCTCAGTGATTCCGCCTTTAATGCCCTGCTTAAAATCCTTGAAGAACCGCCTGCCCATGTAAAATTTTTCTTTGCCACCACGGAACCGAATAAAATTCCGATCACCATACTCTCCCGGTGCCAGCGGCATGATTGCAGACGAATTGACATTGACGCCATCATTGCACATATGACCAGCCTCTGCCAAAAAGAAAACATTCAAATCAGCGCCGATGGTTTGACCGTCATAGCCCGGGAAGCCGACGGCAGCATCAGGGATGCATTGAGCCTCCTGGACTTGATTATTACCAGCGCAACGGGTGATATCGGCATTGACCAGATCGTGGATGTGCTGGGCGGACTTGACAGACAGAGCCTTTTTGAAATTTCCGGTGGTGTTTTTGAGGGGAATACGGGAAAAATCATTGATACAATCGACCGCCTCTATGAACGGGGCCAGCATATGATGAAGCTGTTTTCCGAAGTCCTTGCACATTTCAGAAACCTTCTGGTGGTTAAAATAGGCGGCAACGCACGCACCCTGGCAGATGTTTCGGAATATGAACAAAAAGCCATGCAGGAACAGGTTAAAAATGTATCTGCAACCTACATCAACCAGATTTTAGATATGCTTTTCAAAGAGGAAAACAACATAAAGCAGTCCACGCAACCCAAGCTGGCCGTGGAAATCGCCTTTATCCGCATATTGCAGATCAGGCCTGCTCTGTCTATGGATACCCTGATTGAAAAAATCGATACCCTTCAAAAAAGCTTTGCAGAAACAATTTCCTCCGGGAATGTATTCACACCAGACATCCGGCCGGATGCCATTTACAGCAAATCACAAAAAAAGACACCGGATGCCATCGAACCGGATTCCATGAATCCGCCTCCAGTCGAAGTTGCATCAACTCCCGCACCGGAAGAATCAAATGGCCCGTCATATTTGCCGCCGTCTTCGGACAAAAACAAAACAGATGACAGTGGGGTCAAAGAAAGTGATCCGGCAGGCACCTTTAAGGCGCCCCTTAAAACAGATCAGCCTTCCCCTGAAACAAATGAACCGATTGCGGATTCATGGCATCAAATCCTTAAAATTATTTCAGGTAATCATCAGGCCCTGGCAGCATGCTTTGCCAAAAGCAAATTAACAAACATTACCAACACACACCTTGAAGTCAGTTTTAAAGCAAATCAGTTTAATATAAACTACGCAAACAGAAAAAATAACCGATCAATACTTACAGCTGCCTGCTGTGACTATTTTGGAAAAGAATTAAAGGTATCGCTGAAACCGGAACTGTTGAATACCAACGGGCACAAAGCAAACAAAAAAGAAAAAAAAAGGCTGGAACAGGATGCATTAAACCATCCTCTGGTTGAAGAAGCCATAAAACTGTTTAAAGCTAAAGTCGTTGATATTAAAATATTATAGGAGACACAAAATGAAAAATATGAAAAACATGATGAAACAGGCCCAGCAGCTTCAAAATAAAATGGCAAAAATGCAGGAAGAAATGGCGGAAAAAACAATTGAAGCCTCGTCCGGCGGCGGCATGATTAAAGTCGTGGCAAACGGCAAACAGGAAATTCTTTCCATTCATATTGAAAAGGAAGTGGTAGACCCTGAAGACGTGGAAATGCTCCAGGATTTAATTCTGGCCGCTGTAAATGAAGCATTGACGCAGTCCCAGAAAATGGTTTCAGAGGAAATGAGCAAACTCACCGGCGGAATGAATATTCCCGGTTTAATGTGAACCTGACCATGAACCATTACCCTGCCCCAATCATACGCGTTATTCATAATTTCGGAAAATTACCCGGTATTGGCGGAAAAACTGCTGAACGCCTGGCCATGCACCTGTTAAACGCCCCGGAGGCTGACTGCCTTGAGCTTTCCGCAAGTATCGGAGCCCTTAAAAAATCAGTCGGGCTCTGCTCTCAATGCTTTGCGTTAAGCGATGGTGATTTATGTAAAATTTGCGCCAGTCCGGTAAGGGACAGGGCTATTTTGTGTGTTGTGGAGAACCAGGCGGACATGGTGGCCATTGAAAAATCAGGCGCATATACCGGTCTGTACCATCTCCTTGGCGGCCTTCTGTCGCCCATGGACAATATCGGCCCCAATGATATCCGAATCCGGGATCTCATATCAAAAATTGAAAAAAATACAATCCGGGAAGTCATCATCGCCACCGGCACCAACGTTGAAGGCGAATCAACCGCTTCATATATTTCCACCCGCCTTTCCGGCTACCCCCTTTCCATAACCCGTATCGCATCCGGTGTCCCCATGGGTGGCGACTTAAAATATGTCGACCAGGTCACCCTCAAAAAAGCCATGGAGGCCCGGCATGCCCTATAAAAATGTGTTACCCGAAGACCTGTTTGAATGCGAAAAATGCGGTGACTGCTGCAAGGGGTATGGAGGAACATTTGTCACTCAGGATGATATTGAAAAAATCGCTCATTTTATTGACACACCGGTGGAAACATTTGTTTCAACATATTGCTGCATGTCCGGCGATAAACCGGTTCTGGCCCAGAAAGATGACAACTATTGTATTTTCTGGGATGGAACCTGTACTATTCATCCGGTTAAACCGAAAATGTGCAAAGACTGGCCGTTTATTAAAAGCGTGATTGCCGACCCCATCAACTGGGAAATCATGTCCGGCTCCTGTCCGGGCATTCGAACGGATTTTCCGCTATCCGTGGTTGTGGCATGTGTTAAGAAATATTTATCTGATAACCGTCAGGATAGATAATTTTTTGGAAAAACTTCATTTTCTCTGTGGTGAAAAAAACTCTTTATGATTGGTATTTTTGATTCAGGAATCGGCGGCCTGACGGTCGTGCGGGCAATCATGGATGAACTGCCCGGCTATGATATTATTTATTTCGGTGATACCGCCCGCACCCCCTATGGGAATAAAAGCGGGAGCACCGTTATTGAATATTCCCTTCAAAATGCGGAATTTCTGATAAACCAGGGGGCAAAAATGATCGTCATGGCATGCAACACCGCCTCCAGTGTCGCCTATGACGCCTTAAAAGAAAAATTCAATATACCCATCCATGAGGTCATCACGCCGGCCGTGAACTGCGCCCTTGATGTGACAAAAAAATCCATCATCGGCGTCATCGGCACCCGGGCGACCATTTCAAGCGGCATTTACGAAAAAAAAATAAAAGAAAAAAAACCGGATGCTAAAATCTATTCAGCCCCCTGCCCGCTTCTGGTTCCCCTGGTCGAAGAAGGGTGGCTGAAAAAACCGGAAACAAGAATGATCGTTAAAAAATATCTCCACCCTTTAAAAACAAAACAGATTGACACCCTGATCCTGGGATGTACCCACTACCCGGTCTTAAAATCAATCATAGGGCACAAAGCCGGAAAAAGGGTCCGCATCATCGATTCTTCCATTGCCATTGCGCAGCAGATCAAAGCATTTCTCACGTCATCGCCTGAGACCGACCTGAAATTGTCAAAAAATACACATTCCACTTTTTTTGTCTCAGACATCACCCCCCAGTTTGAAAAAACCGCAAAGTCAATTATCCGGCAGCATATTGCCCTCAAGCATGTAA
>JAOZOL010000440.1 GCA_029933295.1 Desulfobacterales bacterium
CAAGATAAAGTAAATGACAGAGATTCAAAGCGTTGTTGTTTTTGTTTTGGGTCGGAGAAATTTTACCGGAGAACGTATCCGGGGTATGATCTCAACCAACTGCATCCTTCCCTTTTTACAATAAGGACAACTTCTCGCATCAAAACCGGTCAAACGCTTGATGCGTTCATCAGCGGTTTCGGTTTTTATTTTTCGGCCCGGTTTGCGGTACATTGCGGTTCGTTTTGCAAAACGATTGCTCAAAATGCCGAAGTATCTCACTTTAACATATCCTTTCGGCAAAATGTGCATGCAAAATCGCCTCAAAAACTCAACGCCGGTTAGCGTTGTCGGCTTGTTGCGGGCTTTGTCCCTGTAATCTTTGTAAAAGAAACTTACGTTTTTATCATCAATATTTTGAATGCGATGATTGCTGATGGCCACTCTGTGGGTATATTGTCCGAGATATTTTATCACTCTTGACGAATCGGCAAAAGAGGATTCGGCATATACCACCCAGTTCTTTGACCATGCTTTGTCAATTACCGATTGATACTTATGCAGAAGCCCATTTTTTACAAGTTGTTTTTTCAAAGCTTTCAGCATTACCGAACGAAAGTCAATCCCGAGCTTTTTGACCGGATAAAGATATTTGCCCTTCTTGCCGATCTTTTTAACATGACCCGAAAGCGTAATGCCGGCGGACGGCACAAGGCAATGAATGTGCGGGTGCAGACTCAAATTCTGCCCCCAAGTGTGCAATATGGCCAAAGCTCCCGATTCGACCCCGTAATGAGTGTAGCCAAGCGTCTTTAATGTTTGCCAAACACTTGCGAAAAGCGTATTGTAAAAATTGCGACTGTTGAGCATACAAATGTTATTGAGCTCTTCGGGTACGGTAAATACAATATGAAAATATTTTGTGTCGAGGAGCCTTTCGGAGACATCCTCCACCCAAAAAGCCTGTTTTGTTGCCTGGCACTTGGGACAGTTTCGATTTGAGCAACTGTTGTAACTTATGCGAACTTTTCCACAATTATTGCATTTTTCTTTGTGTCCGCCAAGTGCCGAAGTACGACAAATATTCAGCGAGTTTAATACCCGTAATGTCCATGCATTGGGATTGTGTCTCTTAACAAACTCTTCACCGAATTGCCCGATAATATCGGCAATTTCAAACTTCGGAATACTCATTTACTCATACCTGTTTTCGATACAAAGTATCCAACGGACTATGAGGCGGCGTGTGAGGAAGTTGAGCAACATGCAAATAAATCATTGTGGTTTGGATAGTAGCGTGCCCCAACAGCTCTTTTATGGTTACGATGTTTACTCCGTCTTCCAAAAGATGGGTGGCATAGCTGTGACGTAATGAATGAAGATTCACTTTTTTTTGAATGGTGGTCTTTTTCAATGCTTCCCGCATTATCCAGGCAAGACCTCTCGGACTGTAGCGTCCGTCGGGCTCTTTGCCGTTGAACAGCCAAACATGAGGGTGTTCAACACGCAGATATTTCTTTAGCCCTTTGGCTATGTAATCCGATAACGGAACGATTCTGTCTTTTTTGTATTTACTTTGTCGAATGTGAATGGTCTTGCGTTCGAAGTCAATGTCCGATATTTTCAGTTTTATCAATTCCTGCGAACGCAATCCGGCTGAATAGGCAAGCGCTAAAATAATGCGATGTTTGAGTAACTTTGGCGTCTTGAACAGTTCTTTGAGTTCCGTCCGATTGAGAATGACCGGAAGTTTGTAGTCGTTTTTTAGCGACGGAAGTGCAACAACCCTTTTGTTCTGACCAATATGACGAAAATAATACCGCAGTCCGTAAACCATATGTTTGAAACTACTGCGTGAGGGAGATTTGGGGTCAAGTGCAAGAGAAGTCAAATACTCCTGAATTTCGTCATCGGAGATCTCTTCGGGCATCCTGCCGAAATGCAGGCTGATAAGCGCAATACGACGCAGATAATTCTCAAAGGTGCTTTTGCTTTGGCCTTTCAGAACGGTGTTTTGATGAATGACTTTGAATACTTTTGCAAATCCGTCAATGTCGCGGATTGCAGCGTCAACTACTTTTGAACGTTTTTTTAACATGATACTGAATATTAAATTAGTAATTAAATTAATTTTCCGGGAGCCCCGTGCTCCCGGTCAGTATCTTTTACGTAATTTTG
>JAOZOL010000441.1 GCA_029933295.1 Desulfobacterales bacterium
CTGATATGATTGACAGTTGTCAATAGAAAAAAGTTATCTGCCTTCCTTAAAATCTAATAGTTTAAAGGAAGTTTTTAAAATGATATTTTCCAGCTCATTGTTAGAGGCGGGATCAATGAAACGACGGTTGAGCACTCTGATATTCGCGGGTTGGCTACCGCATGTCATGTCTTCGTCGTGGAGCTGCCTCTGTCTAATTTCGGGAGTTAGGTCAGTTGCCGTATCCCCTAGTTGTATCGAGGGTTCTCCTTGACCGTGATCGCGCCCCTGTCAATGAGCTGGAAGTAAATGTTTGTTCTTTTAAATAGCCTCCTTGTATAAGAATATTGGCAACTATTTACGGGTTATGTTTTTTCAAACCCCTGGCTGCACTTGTTTTGCGATGGCCCATAAAAAAGCGCTCAATTCACGGGCGATAGCGGTGACTATTTTTTGTTTGGGTTTGCCTTTGGCTGCCAGCCTCCTAAAACGATTGCATAATCGCAGTTGAGCCTTCCATGCAATCTGGCAGACTTTCTCGGGCAGTCCGTGCTGTCGATTGAGCAGCAAACGGCTGTTGCGAGCTTGCAACCGGTAGGCCCAGGCGGCTTCCACCAGTACCTTTCGGGCATGAGAGTTGCCGGTTTTGGTAATCGCGCCTCTTTTGATGCTATCGCCACTGGAGTGCTCGGAAGGGACAAGGCCCAGATAGGCCATCAGCTGAGATGGCTTGTTAAAACGGTTGAGATCTCCCAGTTCTGCAAGTACGGTGACCGCTACGACCAGCGAGACGCCGCGAGCCGCCTGGATTGCCAAGACCACCGGGGCCAATCGCCAAGTGGGCGCCAGATGTCGAATTTGATCGGTCAGTCGGTTTATCCGGTTGCCGGTTTCATGCACGGCATCAATGTATTCTTGCAGGGCAATCTGCTGGGCCGGATGGGGCATAGCGATATCGGATAGCCAGTTAAAAAAGATTTTGGACCATTTGGTTTTGCCAGTGTATGTGAGACCGTTTCTGAGCAAAAAAGCGTTGAGTCGTTGTTTGGCTTTACGGGTGGCAATGACGGCATCCTCCCGAGCACGGGTCAAATCACGCATGGCCTCGTCCTGGCAGTCGGGCACATAAACAGCGCTCAGCTCGCCGGCCCGGTGCAGCCGTGCGAGCATTTTGGCATCCCGGCGGTCGTTTTTGATACGATCCCCGCTTTTTTTAGGGATCATCGAAGGCGCTGCTACCATGCAGTCAAATCCTTTGCTGCTCAGATGACGATAGATGCCGTAACCGCATGGGCCAGCCTCATAGACAAAGTGCAGCCGGCTGGCGGTGGAGACTATTTTGCGGCAAAACTTATCCAGCGCGTCTGCTTCGTTGGCAATGGTGCCGTAAACTCTGGCGCGCTGATTGCGCTCCTCATCAATAATGGCAATGGTAATCGTTTTTTTGTGGACATCCATTCCAATAAATTTTACAGTGTTCATGGCCTGCCTCCTTGGTTATGGCTCTGTATTGAGCGTTGGTGTTGTCTCAATATAACCCACGGTTACAAGGAAGGCAGGCTTTTTTTTGAAGCCGCCAGCAGAAAATTATCATGGGCGAGAATGGGCCCTGAAAAAATTGCTCGTCGGAGCCCATGATGATTTTCTGCGGGTCATAACAGACGGCTCTGCGTTTAACTGTCAATCATTATGTCTAATATGAATTGTACCTTTTGATCATCAAATTTATACCATTTTCCCGGCACAAATTCCTGGAACACGATATCCGATAGGCAGGAAATTATTTGAGGTTCGTTGAAAAATCAAAAAACAATCAAAATTTGAACCAAAAATTGTTATCCTGCTTACGTGGTGCGAAAATCGCACTTAAATTGCATATAATAAAAACGGCTCCAGTAACATACTGAAACCGTTGCAAAAATTTGTGGTTGGTGCTGAAGGCCGGATTTTTCAGCTATCTAATGATATCAATAAGTTACTGAAATGTAAGTGAGTTTAAGCTATTTTAAGCGAGTTTTAGCACGTTCCTGGCCGCATAATCGCGTATTTATCGCATATTATCTCTGGAAGCTGTTTATTCAAATCCAAAAAAGTTTATTGACTTTTTAGGCAAAGGTGTTAATTTGTCAAAACGTATGCAGATAATTATAAATGACAACGTTTTGACATGAAATCAG
>JAOZOL010000442.1 GCA_029933295.1 Desulfobacterales bacterium
ACCGGCGGCACCACAGGGGTCAGCAAAGGCGTCATGCTTACCCATTCAAACCTGAGCTGTAACGTTCAACAATTTAAAGCATGGTTCCCGGATCTGCAAAAAGGAGAAGAAAGCCTTGTTGGCAACTTCCCGGTGTTTCATTCAGCCGGATTTACTGCTGTCCAGAACTTTTCCATCTGGCAGGCCTATGAAATAATTCTGGTGCCACGCCCGGAACCTGCCATCAATATTGAAATTATCAAGAAGTACAAGCCCACATTTCTGCCCGGGGTTCCGACTATTTTTGTCGGTCTTCTGGCTGACCCGGCTTTTAGAAAACTGGACTTTTCATCAATCAAGGGATTTTTTTCCGGTGCTGCCCCCCTTGCAGCCGACACCATCAGGGACTTAAAAAGCCTGACCGGTGCGGATATGTGTGAAGTCTATGGCTCTACGGAAAATTCCCCTGTTGTTTCTGTCACCCCCTGGGGAGGCAAGATTAAACCCGGCACCGTCGGCTGCCCGGTTCCGGACACGGATGTAAAAATCGTGGACATTGAAACCGGAAAAAAAGAAATGCCGGCGGGCGAAGAAGGGGAAATCATTATCAAGGGCCCCCAGATCATGAAAGGATACTACAATAAACCTGAAGAAACCGAAAAGGTGCTGAAAGACGGCTGGTTCTTTTCAGGGGATATCGGAAAATTTGACGAAGACGGGTATTTGAGCATCGTGGATCGCAAAAAAGACATGATCATTGCCGGTGGATACAACATCTATCCGGTTGAACTGGATAATATTCTGTTTGATCACCCGAAAATTTTGGAAGCCTGCACCATTGGCGTCCCGGACGAGTATCGCGGCGAAACCGTCAAAGCATTTATCGTGCCAAAAAAAGGCGAGCAGTTAACTAAAGAAGAAGTCATTTCATATTGCAAAAAAAATATGGCGGCCTACAAAGTTCCAAAGCAGTTTGAATTTGTCGAGGAACTGCCCAAAAGCGCTGTGGGTAAAATTTTACGAAGAGAACTGCGGGACATGGAACTTGCGAAAAAAAATTCTCACTAAATTTAAAGAAGCGATCGCAGACAGCAACGATCATCTCAAAAACCTGGCTGCTGACGGCCAAAAAAGTCTCGGGTATTTCTGCACGTATACCCCGGTGGAGCTTATTTACGCCGCAGGTTTTATTCCCGTTCGAATTACCGGGGGGTTTGGCACTGTCGACAACGCCTATCTGCATGTCCCTGATTTTATATGCCCCTACATGAAACGGGGTCTGGAAAAGGGCCTTGCCGGTCAATACGATTTTCTGTCCGGTCTTGTTCAGGGATATACCTGTGATGCGGCCTGCGGAATGGTCAATATCTGGAAAGATATTGTTGACATCGATTTTTTCCACGCCATGCCCATTCCTTACAATAACACATCAGAATCTGTAAACTTTTTCAAATCAGTCTTAAACAAATTTATTAAGAAACTGGAAACAATCGGAGGAAGTTACAGTGAGTCCGCTTTAAACGACTCATTAAATTTATTTAACCGCATCAGAACGCTTCAACTGGATCTTTATAAACAGCGCTATTTAAAAAATTCTCCTTTTTCCGCCGGGGAATTCATGACAATCATTGATGCCGGATCTGTCATTCCTCCGGAAGAATATCTGCAATTGCTTGAAAAACTGGCTGCAACTACAACCGAAAATCAACCTGTGGAAAGGCGGTTGATTAAAAAAAAAGGATGTCCGGTACTTATTTCCGGAAGCCTTGTGGAACGACCGGAAGTAATGGATATCATCGAGTCTTGTGGCGGACAAATTGTAGCCGATGATTTGTGTAACGGTCTGCGTCAAATCCTGCCGGTTGATGGCAGAAGAGACACGCCATTGGACCGCCTGATTCATCGATATACCAATCGGTTTCCCTGTCCATCCAGAAGCCGGGCAATAAATAGAGTTGACTGGCTGGCTGATTTAATGAAACGTTCCAATGCCAGAGGAGCAATCTTTGTCGTTCAGAAATTTTGCACCCCGCATTTATCCGACTACCCGATTCTTTCTGAAAAACTCAAAGAAAAAGGGTTTCCAACCATTCTTATAGAAATGGACGAATCCTGGCAGATGGAGGGACAGTTGAGGACGCGCCTTGAAGGGTTCTTTGAGATGATCGGGAATTAA
>JAOZOL010000443.1 GCA_029933295.1 Desulfobacterales bacterium
CAGTCGTTTTCTTTAACATATCCGCGTTTTTAGATATGCTCTTTGTAATAAGGAAAATGCATGACCGAGGCGATGGAAGGCAGGTATTCAAAGCCTTCAATCAACAGGCCCTGGTTGTCAAAATTGGTAAAACCAAGCGGCCCGTGGACGGCTTCCATCCCTTTTTCTTTAAAATAATTCTCGGCTGTTTCCAGCAGTTTTCCCGAAACCTCGTAATCGTCAATAAATTCCAGGCGGGAAAAACGTCCCATTTTCCTGTCGATCTTTTTGTTGTAATCGTGATTGATGATGGCGGCGATACGACCGACAACTTTATCGTCTTTATATGCCAGCCAGAATTTGGCATCACAAAAATCGAAAGCAGGATTTTCATCCCTTTTTAACTTTTTTATTTCATCTGCTTTGATGGGCGGAACCCAATTCGGGTTGTTTTTGTAAAGTTTGAACGGAAAATCTACAAACCGCTTAATGTCCTTGTTGGTGGCAACTTCTTTAATCCGGATCATGGTGTGCTTTTAAATGATGTTGTAAAAATATAACAATGTCGTGTATAATGATTTAAAATAAGCAGATAAATCGAAATTATCCTTTGAGTTTTAATATTTTTGCCGTGAATTTAACAAACGCCCGCGATGGAAAGAATTCTTGTGATTGGCAGTTCCGGCCAGATTGGTTCCGAGTTAGTACTGGAACTCCGGAAAATTTACGGCAACAACAATGTATTTGCCACCGACATAAAAAATCCGACCGATGAGATCAAACACGGGGGTCCGTTCCAGATACTGGACGTGCTCGACTATCAGAATCTGCTGCATTTTCTGGTGCGCAACAAGATCACACAGGTGTATAATCTGGCGGCTGTACTTTCGGGTAATGCCGAAAAAATTCCGTTGCAGGCATGGGATATCAACATGAAAGCGTTGATGAACACGCTGATGGCTGCCCGCCAGTCGGATGCTAAAAAACTGTTCTGGCCCAGTTCCATAGCGGTTTTCGGCCCGACAACACCCCGCCACAACACCCCGCAGCTGACCGTGATGGAACCCAATACGGTTTACGGCATTTCGAAACTGGCAGGTGAACGCTGGGGTGAGTATTTCTTTAACCGTTACGGGGTTGATTTCAGAAGTGTCCGTTATCCGGGGTTGATCAGCTACAAAACAGAACCAGGCGGCGGAACTACCGATTATGCCGTGGAAATTTTCTATGAGGCGATTAAAAAAGGCAGTTACGAAAGCTTTTTGTCGGAAGATACAGCCTTGCCCATGATGTTTATGGATGACGCTATAAAAAACACCATCAAACTGATGCAGACCGATGCCGACAAACTTTCTATCCGGTCGAGCTACAACATGGCCGGTATTTCGTTCACACCCGAAGAACTGGCTGCAGAAATCAAAAAGCACATACCGGAGTTCACCATTTCGTACAAGCCCGATTTCAGACAGGCTATTGCCGACAGCTGGCCGGCGAGTATTGACGATAGCGTGGCCAAAAAAGACTGGGGGCTGGAAACTATTTACGACATCCAAAAAATGACCAAGGTAATGCTGGAGGAAACTGAAAAGAAGCTGAAAGCCTGACTTGAAACGCTCTTTGCCTGTGGATGAAAATCCATAACCGCAACTTCCGGATGTAAATTGCAGAAAAGCGTAGATTCATATTATTAATCGCTTATGGCATATTTTGCCCTGACAATAAGCTTGGCTGCCCTGGGTATTACTTCAAAATTGAGCGGCGAATGACCTAAGGATTCTCCGTCCGTTTCCAGGTATAATTTATGCGCAGGTGTTGAAATAACAGTAAATTTTTTACCTCTGAATGTTTCGACTTCGCGCATATTTATGAATGAACCGTCATAAAGATTTTTAATGTTTTTAATAATTCTGTATTTAGAGATTTTACGGATTACTGTCACATCAAAAAGGCCGTCATCCGGAACGGCATAAGGAAGCTGCATCATACCCGCGCCGTTATACTTGCAAATGCCAATGCTCATACTGAAAATCTTTCCCGAAAATATTTTTTTCCCATCAGCTTCTATTTCCAGTAATGTATTTTTATACTGAAACAATCCGGATATCAGGTTCAACAGATAAACAATGGCTCCGCCTTTTCCTTTTTGCTTCATAACGTTGGTTT
>JAOZOL010000444.1 GCA_029933295.1 Desulfobacterales bacterium
GCGAAAACGATACCGAACAACAATAAATCCAGCTGGAAGTGTAACAATTTTCTGGAGTGGGTGAATTGATATCAGGACAAATGTGACAGCCAGCTATTGCTAAAATAATCCGCCAGGATATTCCCATGATCAAAGGCTATCGGGGATGGCAGGCTGTCCTGGGTAAGAACTCTGGCTTCTCCCATATCGTCAAAACAACGGAAACCATATATGGTGATAGATTCAATCTTCATTTAAGTACTCTTTTAATTTTTGTACCCCTGAAATGGCATTTTTCAGTTCAAATTCATATAATGGGATTAATGAAGAGTGGGAGGCTGGATTCATTATTCTTTGCAAGATGTCTTGGGTTTCTTCAATGAGTTTGGCTTTGTTGTCTTTTAATTCATACTGTTTGATAATGTAGGAGATAAGTTCATTTTTCAATCCGGTTAATCTGCCTTTTTGATTGGCTGTCAAGGAGTCGTCTTCGTTAAAATCTGTTTGTAATTTTTTGATCAGATCAAGTGGTAGCTTTTTGTTTACAAATATTTTTTCAAAATCTTTGCGGCTGGTTTCGGTGATCTGGTTGAGGGCATAATTCAGTTTGTTTGACAATGGTTCAAATTTGCCGTTTTCGGCAGATGAACTAAGCAATTTCAGGTACTTGCCTAAAATTGCTTCTGTTTCTTTCCTCAATTCATTGCCGCAGGCGTCATATTCACCATCTGCCAGGAACACCTGGGCTTTCTCAAGGGATGTTCGATCCCTTTTTATAGTAGGTGGGCTATTTTCATCTTCTTTGGCGTGGAAGTTATAGTATTCCCACTGATGGGGGGAGGTATGTCTTTTTATCAGTTCGTAGAAACCTTTATCGTGGGTCAGGATGATTTTCTGAAAGCCATCAAAAAAGTGTAAGTCCGGATCATTATCCTGGTTGAGAATCATTTTGACAATCGGCATCCGGTTGGACATATCCAGGCTGATAAGCATATCATCAAGGACAAGAATTTTGAACTCCGTGGTCTGAACCCGGGTGCGTAAAGCGCCGATACGGATACCAATGGCAATTCTGGTTAATTGAGCTTCATTGAGGAAAGATTGGATTCGGTGGATTGTTTTCCATTCGAGACTCTCTTTTTGGAAAACTTCTACAAGTAGTTTGATATTGAGGCTGTTATGACGTTCCGCCTCCTTTCCCGGTTGCCAGAGCCCGTTTTTTACTTTTTCAAAGTTGAATCTTTTGCTGAATTGAAGTGATAGGCGAATAACGTCTTTATCGTCAAAGAAATGTTTTTTGATGAAGTCGTTAGCATTCGTCTGAATTTGTGACAATAATGTTTCAATTTCTGAATTAAGAGTTGCAATCCCCTGTTCAGCGGCGTCCTTTTTTCTTCCTCTAACCGGTCGGCCCGTTGCTGTTCTTTCAACATCTGTGGTTCTAGCTTTGATTTTATCAAGCAGGACATAGTTGGCATCATCCATCAGGAATGGGAAGATGTCACGCTCAAAAACCGGCCAGAGATTTACCCCCTGTTTGTGGGTGGCGGCATAAAAATTATGAAGCAGCTTGTAGTTGATGAAATCACTGGCCTGGTTCAACTCCTGGATTATGGTATCACTGTCCTTATTGGTGTTTATAGAGTCGTGGGAAATTGTGTAGCCGTTTTTTTTGCCATGTTCATCTATGGTTGTCAGCTCAATGAAGGAATTTTCAGCCTCGTCGATAAAAACGTTACGCAGGCTCTGGTGGGTTGTCTTGTCCGACTCGGTAAAGTTTTTGAAGTATTTTTGAATCTCTTCATCTTTTTTTATGCTGCTTTGGGTCAGCGTGTACAAGGCCCAGAACAGCGATGATTTCCCTGAACCGTTATTGCTATAAGCGAGAACGTTTTTGCCTTTCAGATCAAAGGTCTACTCCTGTTGAAAAGCCTTGAAATTTTTGATTTTAATTTGATGAATTTTTTTCATCTGGATTCTAGAATTGGTTTCAGGATTTCAGGACTGCGAACGGCAAATAGTTTGATCCGGTTGCGAACTTCGCTGTCCGGGTGGGTCCAGCGGGCGTGAAGCTGATTGATTATGCTTTCTTTTTCACTGTCGGAGAGTTGTTCGAAATCACGATCTTGCATGACTTCCGCAAGGTCTTTTTCTACAAATTG
>JAOZOL010000445.1 GCA_029933295.1 Desulfobacterales bacterium
GGTTCAAACAGATATTCCAGCCCATTTACCTTGATTTCATAAATATTTCTGAGCATGTCCCCCAGTTCGCCTTTTGGAAAGCCTTTCTGAGAGAACCAGACCACGTATGGCTCCGGCAAATCAACCAGGCGAAGTCCTTTGTATTTGCCAAAGGGCATGATGGCTTTTGCCAGTTTTAACAGATATTCAGGATCAGGAGATACGGATTTCCCTGATTTTTTATCTTCAAAATGCATGTCAGATGCCAAATTTTCATTTAAACCGGCCATCGGATCTTTTTTGTGCGACCGTCTTGTGAGCACCTTCAAGCCAACCGGTTCGGATATCGTCCGGGTGGTCAAATGCGGGCACATACGGCTTGATATCAAGAACCGGTGTGCCATCAAGTATATCCACATTTCGGATATTCAGCATGCCGTCTTCAACTCTGTCCAATTGCACTACCGAAAGTCCGATGGGATTTGGCCGCTTGGGGGCACGGGTGGCAAATAAGCCGCGTGGCTCCGAATCCATAAACGGTACCACCGTGAGTTTGCAGCCCTGGCTGCGGTGAAAAAAATAAAGCAGGATAATATGGGAAAATCCGCCAAGGTCTGCCAGGCCTTCGTGAAAATCCGCAAACACCTCAACCGTGCCTTTCACACCAACGGCTCCTGTCGGCTGGATCGGCATGGGATGCGGATCTGCAAAAGGCGAGTGGATTATTCCGATGGGTTTGAATTCAATCATTGTATTCCTCTTTTCTATTAATCAATTTTATAAACCATATCGCAACCATAGGCATCTGACAAGAAAAAACAATTGTGTTATCAGGCAAATACACATTATGAGCGAATTTCAACGAACTTTGGCCTAATGATTTACGCAACTTTAGCGAAGCCACTTTTCTTTCAGTTGTTCGGATAATTTTTTCACCATGGCAAATCCTTTTTCCACGGTTTTCTCCAAATCCGGATTGATCAAACAGCAGGTGGCCGGGGAAATCTGGCTCTGGGCCAGCATCTGATCCATATCAATGCCTTTGCCGGCCAATTGTTTCCAGACAGATTCAAGCTGATCGGCCAAAGACGCGATATTTTCCGATTCAAAGGGTTCAAAATTAGTGGGCACAATTCCCCATGACAAAACACCGCCCCGGTCTAAAAACCGTTTGATGGAGGACACGTAAGTGGGGAACACTTCCTTATTGGTATACACATCTAACGATAAAATATCCAGATCCTGGTTGAGCAGAAAATCCCAGTCCGGATTACCACACAAGTGAACACCCCGGGGCCGCTCAATCATGTCAAAAAATATTTCCATATCTTTTTTGGCTTTTACATCGCCGTAGCCGGACATGGCTGAAAACAAAAACTGGAGACCGGGTTCATCCACAAACATAAACGCGTTGGGATTCATTTTCTTCAAGCGTTGAAGCTGCACGTTGACACGCTTTGCCATAAATTCCAGCATGAAGGGGCGGACCGTATCATCGAAAATAATGGGCCGGTCGTCCTGGTCAACCACATTGAACCCGAAACTGATGGGACCTTCAAGCTGGCCCCTTATGGCAGGCCGATCCGACAGATCCAGCTTCAGAAACCGATGATATACTGCGGAATATTGAGGGCTGATATCAAAAAATTCCGGAGAGTCAAAATTTGCCAGCACATCTTCCAGCTCATTGATAAATTTATCCATGGAAAACTTCAGCGTCTGCTTTTCCATATCCAGCACAATACCGGGAAAATGTTCGGCTGCCTGGACATACATATCTTCATAGTAATTAAGTCTTGGTAACTGAGGCCAGTACGGAATATCCATGGTCAGGGCGACTTCTATGGCACGCGCCACATCCGTATGAGGCATGACCGCCATTGCAGTGGTTAACAGGTTGCCGGGTATGGGCATATTCTCTCCTTTTTTTTATGCTTATCATAAAAACTTTAGTATGGCAATACGAACCAACTCATTGAAACAAAAACGTTATACCTGAATTTTGCATGAAAATTGATAAGAACTTCTAAATAGCTCATCTACAACAACTTGAAATAATTGATAAATTATTTTTATCATATAGTGGTGATTCATTACCATGAAAAGCTTTTTTATCAATTGGAAATAAAGGCGTTGTGAAGAATTATAATATTTTTTCTTA
>JAOZOL010000008.1 GCA_029933295.1 Desulfobacterales bacterium
TTTGTATACGAACTTTAAATTTAAATAATATCAAATGTCAAATAAAACCCGTTTTAATGTTAATTTGTCACAAGTAAAAAAATTGACTTGGATTTTTTTTTTGGTAATATTCCTCTGGTTGTATGAAATCCGAGGATTTATTTTTTAAAAAAATTGCGAAATCAGGTTTTAATTAAATAAGGGGATACAATGCCGATCTACGAATTCTATTGTAAAGACTGTCACACGATATTTAATTTTTTTTCAAAAACCGTTAATACAAAAAAAATACCCATCTGTCCTAAATGCAAAAAACAAAAACTGACCAGACAGGTTTCTTTGTTTGCCGTGACCGGCCGGGCAGAGGAAAACAGTATGGATGATCTGCCCATTGACGAGTCCAAAATGGAAAAAGCCATGGAGATGATGGCCAAAGAAGCTGAAAACATCAATGAAGATGATCCCCGTCAGGCTGCAAAATTGATGAGAAAGTTAACGGACATGACCGGCGTCGGTCTTGGCCAGGGAATGGAGGAAGCGTTGCATCGGATGGAGAGCGGCGAAGATCCGGACAAGATCGAGGCGGAAATGGGAGATTTAATGAACGAAGAAGAACCGTTTATCCTGCCCGGGAAAAAGGGCGGCAGGGCAGGGAAAAAGCAGCGGCCTCTCAGAAGGGATGATACCCTGTACGATTTGTAAGGTTTGACCTAAGGGTTTGTCCGGAAATAACTGCTACATTTTGGTGCCGATCCATCCTGCCCTGCAGCGTTGCTCGTCGGTTGAATACGTAAAGTATTCGCCTTCCTCGCGTCTTGCCGGACAGGCGCCTCTACCCCAAAATTTGCAACACTTATTTCAGAACAAACCCTAAATTGCAAGAATATTGACATGTATTTTTCAAAAATAACCGATGCTAAAATTAATTTTTTTTCTTTTCTATGGCATGCCCTGTTTCTGGCGCTTGCAAAAAATTTCATGGATGTTAACACGATTATTCCCGCCATGCTCATAAATGCCGGCGGGACGACAACCGACCTTGGGATATTAACCGCCATTATGATAGGTGGCGCAAGTTTTATGCAGATTGTATTTGCGGGTTTTCTTTTTAAAAGAAGAAGGAAGAAAAAATATCTTTTAACTGGAATTTATCTAAGGGTAAGTGCCCTTTTGGGCATGGGTTTTTTGCTTGCTCAGGCAAGCAGAATGCCGGCGGTGTATATCATCAGCGCTATCTTTATTTTAATCTCTGTTTTTTCATTCAGCGGTTCTTTTGCGAATATTTCCTATACCGATATACTTGGAAAATCAATTGCGCCGGCGGCCAGAAAAAATTTTTTTGTGGTCAGACAAATTATCGTCAGCATCGGTATACTGGTGTCAGCCATCGTCGTGCGTTACCTTGTGCGTCATTACGAATATCCGAAAAATTATAATATTCTTTTCATATCAGCAGGCGTACTGTTGCTGATAGCATCGTTTGGATTCTGGATGATAAGGGAAAAGCCGACGGATTTTGAAAGCTCAGGCATCAATTTCCTGTCTGTCTTTAAAGCATTCAAAAAAATGTTTATAGAGGATAGGAATTTAAGATATTATATGCTTTTAGTAAACAGTACCGGGATAGGCCTCACCCTGGTGCCGTTTTACATCTTGCTTGCGAAAGAGCGTATCGGGTTGACGGCAGAAACGGTCGGCAATCTCCTGTTGCTGCAAATTATTGGAATGATAGCTTCAAACCTGCTATGGAAGTTTATTATAAAAAAAGGGGATTATAAAGGCCTGGTTCGAACCTACGCTGTAATCAGTTCAGTGCTTCCGATCCTTGCGCTTTTATTTTCTGCCAGCAAAACTATTTATCTTTTTATTTTCTTTTTATCAGGCTTTAATATCTCTGCATATCAAATCGCAATCCCCGGCATTTTGCTCGAAATTTCCAAAGAACAGAACAGAGCGCTTTATACCGCACTTTCCGGGGCAGGAAGTTTTTTTACCATACTTTTTCCAATAATAGCCGGTGTGCTGATTCCACGTCTGGGATACCCCCCTGTTTTCGGGTTCAGCATCGTTATAATTGCAGCGAGTATTTTATTTGTTAATAAACTCAATTGCAAACAAAGCGCAGAAGGGATATAAACGCAATCGTTTGCTTAACACTGTGCCACCGGATTTATTGCTTTTCGGCAATCAGAAGCCGTGCATATCCTTTAAACATAGCGGTTTCCCGAAAATTGCCAAACCCCCAATCGGTTAATAATGCCTTCCAATCACGTTTGATAAAATCAAAAGCATAAACACATTCAACAGTTTTGAAAGGAATGCGGTAATAAAAAGGCATCTCTTTGAGTGAAAATTCATTAAAATCCCAAATGCAAAATTTCCCTCCCGATTTTAGATTATTATGTACATTCTGAGCAATGGTACGCCGTACCTCCTGTGGGAAACCGTGTAAAACAAAACTGATAAATGCCCGATCGAATTTCCGATCGAGCTTAAAGGGTTGATCTATTCGCTGGGTTTTGAAATCGACATTACCATAAGAAAGGCATTTTTTTTCAAACTGCTTTTTCATGATATCAGAAATATCCAACCCCAACAGATACCCCTTTTCACCAATGTATGATCTCATCAAACAGGCATTACGGCCGGTTCCACAGCCCAGGTCGACAACGGCTTCACCGTCGTTTATTTCCATGTTCTCAATCGTTGAGCGTAAAAAGCGTTCGTACATGCCAAATGAAATGATATCCATTAGCGCATCATATCTTTTTGCTGCAAAACCATCAATTTCCACTTTTGATTGCGGGTAGTACCGTGCCATATTGCTCCTTACCGGGAGATGGGGTCGCCTTGATTAAGGTCTGCTGCCAATATCATTTACCCAATCCGCTATTTTATGTATTGCTTGGAAAACAGCAGGACAATAATAATCACCAAAATCTTCAGGGAGGTTTTCACTCAGCGGAATCGGTTTATTCTCAGGGCTTCCACAACAGGCACCGGCACCGTGAACGGCGATTGGCCCAGCCCCATTCGGTAAATGGTATGCCCTCATTTTCCAGGTGTTTGCTTGTTTCATTAATCGCAAGTGTTGGGGACTGAGTAATCCCGCAAATATTTAAATTCAAGCTGACATGCTTATTGTTTTTCATTTTAGCGCCATTGCATCTATTAACGCTTCACCACCATGGCCACGGCTTCTCCGCCGCCGAGGCACAGGGAGGCAAGCCCTGTTTTTTTGTCCTGTTTGATCATTTCGTGCAGCAGGGTGACCAGCACCCGGCATCCGCTGGCTCCGATGGGATGACCCATGGCCACGCTCCCTCCGTTGACATTGACGATTGCAGGATCGAGTTCAAGCTCTTTTAACACAGCCACCGTGGAACCGGAAAACGCTTCGTTGATTTCATAAAGCTCTACCTCGTTTAAGTTAATGCCTTCTTTTTTAAGGCATTTGGGGATTGCCCATATGGGTGCCACCAGTACATATTTCATGTCAAGGGCATAGGATGCCTGGGCTCCGATATGGGCCATAATAGGGCATCCAAGCGCTTTTGCTTTTTCTTTTGACATCACGACCACTGCTGCGGCCCCGTCGCTGATAATGGATGAATTCCCTGCAGTGCCCATCCCGTTTTTTTGAAATGCGGACTTCATTTTTGCCAGCACTTCATAGGGTGTTTCAACCGCTGTTTCGTCTTTATCAAACATAACGGGGTCGCCTTTTCGCTGGGGGACTTCAATGGGTAGTATTTCATCATCAAAGCGGCCAGAATTGACGGCTTCTGTTGCACGGCGATAGGATTCCGCTGCATATCGATCCTGGTCTTCCCGGGTCACATTGTATTTTTCAGAACATAGTTCATTGGATATGCCCATGTGAAAGTCATTTACGATATCCCACAGGCCGTCATGCACCATGTGATCCTGCAATTTTCCCGGCCCCATGCGATACCCGAATCGTGCTTTTTCAAGATAATAGGGTGCCCTGGACATATTTTCCATTCCACCCGCAACCACGATATCCGCATCCCCGACGGCAATCGCCTGGGCGGCCAGCATCACGGATTTAAGTGCGGAACCGCATACTTTATTGATGGTCAAACATTCGGTTTTCCAGGGCATGCCTGCTTTAACTGCTGCCTGTTTTGCAGGATTCTGACCATATCCGCAGGGCAGCACCATGCCCATGATCACTTCATCGACAACATCCTTTTTAATCCCGGCGCGACGAATCGCTTCTTTGATGACCAGTGCACCAAGATCCGTCGCTCCGATACCGGCCAATGATCCGTTAAATCCGCCCAGGGGAGTTCTCACCGCACTCACGATTACTGCTTCTCGCATTATGAATTCCTTTATTTAAAATATTGAGTTTGATTTTATATTTTTGTTTATCAGTTTTAATTAAGTTGATTTTAATGTCCAAAATTAATGTAATCATCGACAGGCACGGTGGCCTGCCCTACGCGGTTCTACAATGAGCGCCGTAGGGTCGGCCACCGTGCCGACCGGTCGAATGATCTCCTCGTTCCCACGGTCCTCCGTGGGAATGCATATCTGTGTATCAAATAACACCGGCTCAATTTACCAAATACCAGAAACAATCGACCTGCGGTATGGGTTCCCACGGGGGACCGTGGGAACCAGAAAAAAATGTAAGACTGATGGCAAAGAAAAAAGTCCAAGTTCAAGGCGTCGCAAATCCCGAAGAATGAGGCGTACTTTTCGTACGCCGCAGTGATGAGGGATGAAGCGCAACGCAGAAATTGGGCTTTTTACGCAGCCATCACATGTTTCGTCGATATTTCCCGCCCACCTCATACAACGCCTGTGTAATCTGCCCCAGGGAACAATACTTCACCGTATTCATCATTTCGGCGAAAATATTTTCACCGGATAAAACGACTTTTTTTAATCGATTGAGCGCTTCGGGCGCATTGTCCTGATTATGCGCAATAAAAGCATCAAGTCGTTTGAGCTGTGAATCTTTTTCTCCATCCGTCGCCCTTGCCAGTTCAAGTTGTGAGATGGCTTCCGTGTCATCTGCGTTTTCGTCAAGAAATGTATTAACACCGATGATCGGGAATTTTCCAGAGTGTTTTAATTGCTCATAATAGATTGATTCATCCTGGATTTTACTCCGCTGATAACCGCGCTCCATGGCCCCTTTAACCCCGCCCCGGGAAGTGATCCGGTCAAATTCGGCCAGAATCGCTTCTTCCACAAGATCCGTTAAGGTTTCAATGAGAAAACTGCCCTGATTGATATTTTCATTTTTGGATGATCCCAGTTCCCGGTTAATAATGAGCTGAATCGCAAGGGACCGGCGGACCGATTCTTCCGAAGGCGTGGTTACGGCTTCATCAAAGGCATTGGTATGAAGGCTGTTGCAATTATCATAGATGGCATACAGGGCCTGGAGCGTGGTGCGAATGTCATTGAACTGGATTTCCTGGCTGTGCAGGGAGCGCCCGGATGTCTGGATATGGTATTTGAGCATTTGTGAACGTTCAGACGCCCCATACTTTTCTTTCATGGCGATGGCCCAGATGCGTCTGGCCACACGTCCGATGACGCTGTATTCCGGGTCCATGCCGCTGGAAAAAAAGAATGAAAGATTAGGCGCAAAGCTGTCGATGGACATTCCCCGCGACAGATAGTATTCGACGTAAGTAAATCCGTTTGCCAGGGTGAACGCCACCTGGGATATGGGATTGGCACCGGCTTCGGCAATATGGTATCCGGATACGGAGACTGAATAAAAGTTTCTGACATCGTTTAAGGTAAAATATTCCTGGATGTCCCCCATCATTTTCAAGGCAAAATCAACCGAGAAAATGCAGGTATTTTGCCCCTGATCTTCTTTTAAGATATCTGCCTGAATGGTTCCCCGGACTTCTGATAAAACTGATGCGCGTATGTCGTCTGATTCATCGCCGTTTGGCTGACGGTCATTTTCGGCAATGAATTTTTCGATTTGCTGATCAATGGCTGTGTTTAAAAACATGGCCAGCATCATGGGCGCCGGTCCGTTAATGGTCATGGAAACGGAGGTATTGGGAGATGCCAGATCAAAACCGCTGTATAATGTTTTAACATCATCGATACTACAGACACTGACGCCTGACGTGCCGATTTTACCGTAAATATCGGGCCGGGTATCCGGGTCGAATCCATAGAGCGTAACCGAGTCAAAGGCTGTGGACAGACGATTGGCATCATAGTTCCCGGATAATAATTTAAACCGCCGGTTCGTTCGTGAAGGATCTCCTTCACCGGCAAACATTCGCGTGGGGTCTTCATCGGTGCGTTTTAACGGAAATACGCCGCCGGTGAAAGGGAAACGGCCGGGCACGTTTTCCTTGCGCATCCAGGAATAAATTTCCCCGGGGTCTTTAAAAGCAGGGAGGGCAATTTTAGGAATTTTTGTGTGCGAAAGCGATTCCGTGTAAAGGGGGAGACTGATTTCACTGTCTCTGACCTGATACACCAGTTTTTCTTTTGTATATGCCTGTCTGATTTCCTCCCATGTTTTTACGGATTGCCGTGTTGAATCGTTTAAAAGGGCATCCGTGGCATTTATCTGTTCGTTTAATTTTTCGAGCAGTTGATCAGTGTTTCCGTTTAAAACATTTTTGTCCGCAAAGGCAGCGGCTGTTTCCGTTAAATGCCAGCGTGTTCTTAAAAGATCCGCCTGTTTTTCAGTCTGTTTGTGATAATTCCGGATAGCGTCTGAAATTTCGGAAAGGTACCGGACCCGTTCGGGCGGCACAAAAATAGTTTTTGATGTTGATACACGTGCCTGGGTGTCTTGGGGATCATCCGTGAAGGAGAACCCTGTTTTTTCTGCAATGCGTTTTAGCAGAAAATGATACATGGCGGTTACACCATCATCATTAAACCGGGATGCGATGGTGCCGAAAACCGGCATTTGATCCGTTGGCGTGTCCCATAATTTCAGATTCCGCTGGATCTGTTTGCGCACATCACGCAGTGCGTCATTACTTCCTTCCTTGTCAAATTTGTTCACAACAACGATATCCGCATAATCGAGCATATCGATTTTTTCCAGTTGGGATGCAGCACCGTAATCGCTTGTCATAACATATACCGACAAATCGGACAGATCAATAATATTGGATGCCCCCTGGCCGATACCGGCTGTTTCAACAATGATTAAGTCAAATCCCGATGATTTCAGGATATTTATGGCATCCGGTAACACCATTGGAAGCTCTGTGCTGGACTGCCGGATGGCAATGCTTCTCATATAAACCTGAGGTGTGTCGATGGCGTTCATTCGGATGCGGTCACCAAGCAGGGCGCCACCGGTTCTTCTTCGTGAGGGATCACATGAAATAATTCCGATATGAATATCCGGGATATTATGGAGGAGACGGATAACCAGTTCATCGGTTAAGGATGATTTCCCGGCACCGCCGGTCCCTGTGATACCGATAACCGGAATAGTTTTTTCGTGCAAGTGGCCGGACAGTTTTTCTTTGATTTGTAAAAAATTATCAGGCTGACTGGAAACGGCCGATTCAGCAGCTGAGATCATACGGGAAATGGCAAGAGGATTTTTCGGATTCAGGTTCAGGACGTCCAGTGTTTCGCTGGTGAGGGTAGAAAAATCCATATGCTGCATCATATGGTTAATCATTCCCTGAAGTCCCATTTTTGCGCCATCGGTCGGGGAATAAATTTTTGTAATACCGTAATTTTCAAGTTCCTTGATTTCATCCGGTACGATGACACCGCCGCCGCCACCGAACAGTTTAATCCGGTCGGCCCCTTTTTCCTGCAGAAGATCATACAAATATTTAAAAAATTCGATATGGCCGCCCTGGTAGCTTGAGATCGCAATTCCCTGGACATCTTCAGCAATTGCGGCATTTGCGATTTCAACAACCGATCGATTGTGGCCGAGATGGATCACTTCAGCGCCGGAATCCTGCAGTATCCTGCGGATAATGTTTATCGCTGCGTCATGTCCGTCAAACAGAGATGTTGCGGTAATAACCCGGATTGGATTTTTGGGTATGTAAACATTTACTTCCTGGTTCATTTATTCTCCTTTATTCAATCGAGATTTTCCATTCGCGGGATTGTTTTATTTGTTTTTTTAATGCATTGTCCGTGTTTTCCGAAGCCCACCAGAAATCATTTTGCGCAACCGTATCATAAATTTTCCATTGCCCGTTGACCATAATTTCAGGAGAGAGGTTAATTTCATCTCTTCCACATCGTATCAGGCGGTCAAATGTCATAATCCAGCCGATCAGTGCGCCGTGTTTATCAATGGCTGAAAGTGCATATCTGGAACAATTTGGATACATGGGGCATTGGCCGTATTTGACAGCAGAAAGATGATTTAACGGGCCCTGATAAAAATGGATAATGCCCGTTGCCGGGGAATCAGAATGAAGGGCTGCCAATGCGGATGGTTTTTTTGTGCTGCATCCGGTGAAAATGATAAAAAAAGATAAAATTATTACGGCTGCCGGGAAACGAACCGATTGACCAGTATCTGATTTAAATTTAAAGGCTTTTATTTGATATAATTTTTTCACGAAGCCGTCTTATTCAAAAATATAAAATCAATCGCCATGGAGATAAAAAAGCCGGTCGCTGCAACCAGGATGATGGTTGCGCCGGATGTCAGATTATATGTATACGCCAGCCACAAACCGCTTAAGTTAAACAATACTGCAAGCAAGGTTGCCATGACCATCATCATGGCAAGAGAATTGGAATATTTTTCAGCAATATAGGGCGGAATCGTAAACAGGGCAATAACTAAAATCAGTCCGACCACGCGGACAATCATAACGATGGAAACAGCGATCAGGCAGATAAATAAAAAATAAATCAGATTCACCGGCACACCCCTAAGCCGGGCGAATTCGTCGTCATATGAGATGGCAAGCAGATCCCGGTAGAAAAAAATAGCGGCGGTAATGGTGATGATACTGAGTCCGGCCATCCACCATATGTCAGAGGTCGACACCGCAAGGATACTGCCGAAAAGATAACTCATGATATTGACGTTATAGCCGGAGGTCAGATCAAGAAGGATTATCCCTGTGGCCATCCCAACGGCCCAGATAACCCCGATAAACGTGTCTGCCCGGCTTTTGGCTTTTAATAGCACCGCTGTCATTATCATGGCCGCAATCAGGGCAAAGCCAAGGGTGCCGAGTATATAGGGGATGCCGAAAAATAAAGCGATACCGATGCCGCCGTAGGTCGCATGGGCAATCCCGCCGGTGAGAAAAACCAGACGGTTGACAACAATGAATGTTCCGATGATGCCGCAGATCAGGCTGGCAAAAAGACCGGCAAGAAGAGCATTCCGCATAAATTCGAACTCAAGTGCCTCGATCATTACTTGTCCTTATGTGTTTTTAAGATTCGGTGGGGAATGCCGTGCGCAATTAGTTCAACCGGGCACTGGTAGCTCATGTCCATCATCTCGTCGGTGATCTCGGCATCGTCATGATAATGAACGTTATTATTGACGCATACCACTGAAGTAATATAGCTTGACAGCACCATGGTATCATGGCTCACCACAATAATGGTTTTTGTTTTGTTGAGTTCCTTTAAGATACCGTACAGATGACTTTTGCCGTGGGAATCAATGTTTGCCGTTGGTTCATCAAGGATCAGGATGTCCGGGTCGGTAGCAAGTGCCCTTGCAATAAAAACCCGTTCCCGCTGGCCGCCTGACAGGTCATCAATTTTTTGATTTTGAAATTCCAGCATTTCAAGGCAGTCCAAGGCATTCCTGGCCGCGATTTTATCTTTTTTTGAAACCCGGGTCCATGGGTGAAGCCGAAGCCGTCCCATGAGTACGATGTCGATAACGGATATGGGAAATGATTTGTTGATTGCCACATCCTGGGGCACGTAACCGATTCGATGAGAAACAGTTTTCGGCGGTTTGCTGAAAATTCGTATATCCCCGCTGTCCGGTTTCAAAAGTCCGAGCATCAATTTTATCAGGGTTGTTTTACCCCCGCCGTTGGGTCCGATGACCGCAACAAATTCCTTTTCGTAAATGGATAACGTAACATCATTCAAGGCGGTGCTGCCGTTGTAGGAAAATGATAAATGGCTTATTTCAATAACCGGACGTGTCATGTTTTTATCAGAACGCATTTTTAATGGATTGTGCCACTTTTATTAAATTTTTTTGCCAGTCCTCGGCCATGGGGTCGGCAAATACAATTTTCCCATGGATTTCATTTGCAATGATTTTCGCATGCTTTGTCGAAAATTGGGGCTGGACAAAAATGGTTTTAATACCATGTTGTGTTGCATATTTAATCAGTCCTGTCAGCTCCTGGGCTTTTGGGGCTTTGCCTTCGATTTCAATGGAAACCTGAGAAAGGCCGTAGGCGTCGGCAAAATATCCCCAGGACGGATGAAAGACCAGAAATTGTTTTTGTTTTGTCCCTAAAGAAAATAATTGTTTTAAATCCCGATCCAGGGCGTTAATCTGTGAAATAAATTTTTGATAGTTATTATTATATGCGGCGGCATGTTCGGGATCAATTAAAATCAAAGCATTATAAATGTTTTCAGCTTGAATTTTCACAAGCAAAGGGGACAGCCAGATGTGAGGATCTTTGATGCCTTCTTTATGATGAGAATGTGCATTAAAATTATTCTCCGAAGATAATAATTGAATATTTGAATGCCGGTTGATCGGTTTTTTTGTAATCCCTTTTTCCGTGTGAATGATTTGCATATCCGGGTTTATTGAGGCGAATTTTTGAAGCCATGTGTTTTCAAAGGCAACTCCGATGGCAAAATAGGCTCTGGCTTTTGATAATATTCGCATCTGGGAAGGTGAGGGTTCATAATCCGCCGGGCTTTTATCGGGTTTAACCATCACATGGGCGTTGATAAAATCGCCGCCGATTTTTTCAATAAAATATTTCTGCGGCAGGATGCTGGCAAAAACATTTATTTTTTCAATTGCCTGCGCCTGGCTATGAAACCACGCTGTTATCGTAAAAAAAATTATAAGGGATAAGGTCGATCTTTGCTTCATCCCGATGACTCCTGTTTTATGGTGTCCTTCCGTAATGTTCGAAAATGGAAAAAAAAGCAAACCATTCCATATTATTTTGAAACTGAACGCCGAGCCCGGCAGGGTCATGGCGTGACACAAATCCTTCAATCTCCATGGTCAGCCTGCTGTGCGGAGCGGTAATTATGACTTCGATCTCACACGGCGTATCAACCGGAATAATTTTATCTGTTTCCACGAAAATGCCGTTCATGCTGATATTTTTCATTTTAGCTTCCAAAACAAGACCCATGGTTTCAAATTTTAAAAGAGCCGTTGTTTCAAAAGAAATTCTTAAGCGTTTACGCTTGTCATTATTTGTTTTCGGCATCATAGCCTCATAGCCTCGCCCCCACCATTTTGGCAAGGGATTGGGCCATATTATCCAGCATTCCTTCATCCGGAATGGCGATGGTCATCTTAAGCCCGCCGTCATCATCTTTCTCAAGGCAGTCAAGAAGTTTTGTTTTGAATGCCCCTGCCAGCGCATCTGTCTTTTCAGAAGTATCTTCATTTGAAAACATTTCACCGATAAAGGCAAAGGCTGCCCCCATAAGCTGACCACCCGCATCAGCAATTTTTTTCTTTTTGGCAATGACTTCTGCCTCTTTTTCAACCTGCGCCTTCAAGCTTTCATCTTCCGGCGCATCAGGTTTTTGTCCGAGCAGAATTTCAAGCCTTCGTTTAAGTTCTTCTATGCCGGTCTGAAGGTCCACTGTGTCTACATCCGAGTCCTGATCAAGTACGGCCAGTGAAAGTTCATGCTTGGCGGAAAGGGAAGCAAGCAGGTTCTCTTCAAGGGTATTTTCCGTGACAAGCAGAAAAACATGTACCGGTCGTTTTTGGCCCATACGGTGAGCGCGTCCGATTCTTTGTTCCAGAATAGCGGGATTCCAGGGTAGATCAATATTTATAACCGTGTTTGCCGCCTGGAGGTTCAGGCCGGTTGCACCGGCATTGGTCGTAATAAACAGGGTGCAGTCAGGATCTTTCTGGAACTGGTTCATCAGGGCCTGGCGTTTTTTTTGGGGAACCGAACCATCCAGTCGAACAAAATTAAGCTTATGATTTTCGAGAATGGGTTCAATGAGATTCAACATGGTGGTCCATTCGGAAAAAAGAACAATTTTTCGATCTTCCTCCTCTTTGAGTTGATTTACCAGTTCATTGAGTTTCTCAAGTTTGCTGGAGTACCCAGGACTCTGTTTGTCCACGAGAAAGGTGCTGTTTGCAGCCATCCGGCACATGAGAAGCGCCTTTTGGAGCCTCATGAGATCCATTTCAGTTAAATATTTTTTTTGTAAAATGGCCTGGATAATTTGTTTGTAACTTTTTTGCAATTCCAGCTGTTCTTCCGTGGGCGTTATTCTTATAATTGTCGTCGTCCTCGGTGGAAGCTCTTTTATCACCTGGCTGCGGGTCCGGCGGAGCAGGATTGGCTTGAGTCGTTTGCGTAGTACGTCAATATTTTTGTATCCAAGGACTTTGCCCTTTTCATTAACCACTTTGTGCTGATTGAAAAATTGAAAGGCCGGTCCAAGCCGCCTGTCGTCAATAAACTCCACGACTGAAAAAAGTTCATCGATTTTGTTTTCAAGGGGTGTCCCTGAAAGAACGAGGGCAAAAGGAGACTTAAGGGATTTAACAATCCGGCTGGTCTTTGCCTCCCAGTTTTTTATCCGCTGGGCTTCATCAAGGATGATAAGGTCCCATTTTACCTTTTCAATTGACAGGATGTCCCTTAAGACCTGTTCATAATTGCAGATCGTGAAAAATCGGCCGCTGTCATACTGGACAGGGCGTTCTTTGGCACTTCCGAGAACGATCTGGCATGTTTTTTCGCTGAAACGATTTATTTCCAAACGCCATTGGGCCTTGAGGGATGCCGGGCAGATCACAAGGACTCTTGAAATGTCCGTACTTCGTGAAAGCAGTTCCGCAACACCGATTCCCTGAATGGTTTTGCCAAGGCCCATGTCATCCGCAAGCACGGCTCTTCCACAGCCGGCGGCAAAGGCAATGCCGTCAAGCTGGTAGGGCAGCAGTTCGGTTTTTAGCAGTTGTTTTCTTAAAGGGTGTCTTTTTGGATCATGCCGGATTTCAGCAACGAGAGATTCCATTTTTTCTTCAAAACGGTTTTTATTTATGAATTCTTCAGCATCCGGATAAATGGTCACATCAAAACCCAGATTTACAACGGTTTTAATTGCCTTGAGTAGTCCTTTAATGTCGGTGATGCATTTATCTTTAAAGGGATTTAATGTCTTTTTAACTTCAGGCTTAATGTCCTCTGGAAGAAGGAGTCTCAGCTCAAGTTTTTTTCCATATTTTATATATACACATATTTCAGTCGCGTGATAAGGCGTATTCTTAACCTTTTTATTAAATTTTCGCCTTACTTTATCAAGGGCGTAAATAATATGCTTGCAGGTGCCGAGCGTATTTTTTTTGAAATCAGGGCAGGAACAAAAAGATTCCCCCCGTTCCCATCCCCTTAGGGCTATCCGGTAACTTTTTCCCGACTCCTGGCTGGTAATGATATAGTCAGTCCATAATTTGTCAGGCGCCATGGATTTAAGCTGCATTTTTTCTTTTTTAGCTCTTTCGGTCCTGTCGTCAATGGCCTGTTGTACCAGCGCTTCTTCACTTAAAGTTTCCATGGGGATTCGTTCCGGAGGAGGGGCGGAAAGACCGAGTGCCATTTTTTCTTCAAGGATTAAAGAAAGCGCAGCTCCCTTGTGTTCACAGAATCCGGAGCACAAAGAACAGTTAATGTCAAGCTTTTGATTCTTTGCCGGATTCATGGAAATGGCAACAACGGCTTCCCCAAGATTGAGTTTAAAATAATTTTCATTGATGGTTACCTGATCGTAATCAATGTCATATTTTCCGCCCTGCATGATAAGCTGTTTGCCACTGGCTCCCAGCAGTTTGCAGGCTTCCTGATACGATAAATGGGATAGCTTGTCTTTAAGCGTTATCACTTGGCCATTCCTTTTTTTTATTGAATGTTTTTCTGGCAGAATAAAACCAGTTGTTTTGTTAAAAATTGTTAAACAAAATTAAAGTATTATTTATGAAAATGAATGAAGCACTGTCAATATGATTTTCATTGTTTGTTTTTGAATCAAGGGATTATATTTATTGAAAGTTTACCAATTTATAGGTAATATATTTATTTTTGAGCTTCAAAATAACCATTTTTTATATTTTTGTGGAGGGGATTTTATGAAGCATGTTTTTAAAAAAGGCAAAATCGGCAACTTGGTTTTGGCAAACCGCCTGGTTCATTCAGCAACTTACGAGGGAATGGCATCATCTTCTGGTGAAGTCACCGACAAATTGATCAAACGATATAAATTGCTTGCCAAAGGAGAAGTCGGACTTATCATACCGGGTTATCTTTTTGTTCATCCGGTCGGCCGTGCCATGAAATGGCAGACCGGCATCCATTCCGATGAAATGCTGCCAGGGCTTCAAAAACTGACATCTGCCGTTCATAAAGAAGGCGGTAAAATCATTTTCCAAATCAGTCATGCCGGCCGGCAGACAAAAAAAGTTCTGATTCGCCGGACTCCATTGGCGCCCTCAAGCCATGGCCGGGATCCTGTCAATTTGACAAAACCCAGGCGCATGACTCAAAAAGATATTATAAACGTGATCAGTTTTTTTTCCGATGCTGCGGTACGTGCTGTCAGGGCCGGTGCTGACGGGATTCAGCTTCATGCCTGCCACGGGTATTTGATTAATCAGTTTTTATCGCCGTTTTTTAACCACCGGCGGGATGCTTGGGGCGGGACAGATGAAAAACGGTTCCGGTTTTTAAAAACACTCATATCGGTGGTTAGAAAAGAGATGCCCGAGGGCATGCCGCTTCTGGTTAAGATGAATGCCATGGATTTTACGCCCAAAGAGGGGATTACATTATCGCTGGCGGTGACCTATGCGAAATGGCTGGCAAAATTAAATATAGATGGACTTGAGTTAACCTGTGGATCACCGTTTTACGCATTTATGAACATGTGCCGTGGAGAAGTGCCTGTTGGCGAGATGGTCGCCGGTCTGCCGTTGTGGAAAAAACCTGTGGGCATTGCCATATTAAAAAGTATGAAAGGTAAATTCGACCTGGAAGAGGGCTATAATCTGGGATCAGCGATTGCCATAAAGCCCGAAATCGGTAATGTGCCGTTATTTCTGGTTGGAGGAATAAGACGAATCAGCCAGATGGAAGATGTTCTAAAGAGGGGATATGCCGACTATATTTCCATGAGCCGGCCATTTATACGTGAGCCGATGCTTGCTAAAAAGCTCAAACAGGGCAAACAAAAAATTGCCACATGTACTTCCTGCAATAAATGCCTGGCTGCTGCGGCAAATGATGAGCCCGTAAGGTGTTATTATCGAAAAAGTTGATATCAGGATAAGGTTTTCTTGTAGCCTGATTTTATTTGATGATTGATTGTTGAAGGGGTTTATTCATGATCGCTCAAAGCCTTTTCGGATTTGTTTTTTTTGTATTGCTTGCCTGGTGTTTCAGTGAGAACCGGTGGCAGTTTCCCGTTAGGATTGTTGTGGGCGGGATGATCGTTCAGCTATTACTCGGGATGATTTTGTTAAAATTTCCCCCTGTGACGAATGCTTTTATTTATCTGAATCGGGCAGTCCTGGCGCTGCAGGAATCCACCCGTGCCGGAACCTCTTTTGTCTTAGGATTCATCGGCGGCGGTGATGCCCCGTATGAAATCAAATATCCCCAGGCCAGCTTTATTCTCGCGTTTCAGGCATTACCCCTGGTCCTCGTTATCAGCGCATTGTCATCTGTTTTATTTTACTGGAGGGTGCTGCCAAAAATTGTGAAAGGGTTTTCATGGGTGCTGGTCAAATCCATGAAGCTCGGTGGTGCCGAAGGGCTTGGTGTTTCGGCAAACATTTTTGTTGGCATGGTGGAAGCGCCGCTGCTGATCCGGCCCTATGTTAAACAAATGACCAAAAGCGAATTATTTACCTTAATGACCAGCGGCATGGCGACCATTGCCGGAACGGTCATGGTCTTATATGCAAGTATTCTGGAATCCGTTATTCCCAATGTCATTGGTCATATTCTGACGGCCTCCATCATCAGTGTTCCGGCCGCCATTGTCGTGTCTAAAATCATGATTCCTGAAACTGGTGAACTGACCCGTGGCGAGTTGGCTGCGCCGGAAAAAGCCACCAGCGCCATGGATGCCATTACCAATGGCACCACCCAGGGGCTTGATCTGCTTTTAAACATTATTGCCATGGTTATTGTGCTGGTTGCACTGGTGCATCTGGTAAATCTGATGCTGGGGCTCATTCCTGATATTTTTGGTTCGCAGTTCACTCTTCAGCGGATTTTCGGGTGGATGATGTCACCTGTGGTCTGGCTCATGGGCGTTCCCTGGCATGAAGCGAATACTGCCGGAACTCTTATGGGGACAAAAACAATCCTTAATGAGTTCATTGCCTATCTGGATATGACGCATCTGCCGGTGGGGTCGTTAAGCCCGAGAAGTCTGCTAATCATGTCATATGCCCTTTGTGGGTTCGCCAATCCCGGCAGCCTTGGCATCATGATCGGCGGACTCGGCGGTATTGCGCCTGAGAGACGGGATGATATCGTTGCTTTAGGATTTCGTTCGATCATTGCGGGCACAATCGCCACCTGCATGACCGGCGCAGTGGTGGGGATACTGAATGGATGATTGCCCATGGTGAAATCAAATGAACATTGAACATCAAATGCCCAACATTGATTTTAAAATAATTTGAGGATCAAAGTGACATCATTGTTCGATATTAAATGTTGACGGTTTTGTAAAAAAATCAGAGGTAATTTCTATGACACCTGTTTCTTTATTGCGATGTAATACTTATGATAATGATATATTGAAGGAACAGATCCGGCAGAGCTTTAAAAATATTGGATTTGATGTAAAGACTTTTAAGAAAGCCCGTGTTGTTGTTAAGCCCAACCTGCTGATGCCGGCAAAGGAGGAAAAGGCGATTATCACGCATTCGGAGTTTTTCAGGGCGGTTGTTCAAATTGTAAAAGAAAATGGCGGCATGCCGATTTTGGTTGAATCACCTGCCATCCATTCGCTTGAGCGCGTGATTAAAAAAACAAATTATGCCCGTGTAATTGAAGACGAAGGCATTGAGATCGCAAATCCGGCCATTACGAAAACGTTGAATTATGATGGCGCCAAAAAGTTTAAACACATTGATATTGGCGCAGCATATTTTGATGCGGATATTATTTTAAATTTACCAAAATTTAAAACACACGGCATTACGTATATGACGGGTGCGGTAAAGCTGTTATTCGGCGCGATTCCAGGTGTTGAAAAATCAAAGATGCATTTAAGGGCGCCGGACCACAGTGATTTTGCCGAATTCCTGCTCGATTTATACGGTGCAATGACCTACGGCATGACACCGTCAAAGCCTATTATTCATGTTATGGATGCGATTTGCGTGCAGGAAGGGGAGGGGCCGGGGCCTGCCGGAAAGCCAAAATGGCTCAATGCGATATTGGCCGGTGAAAACGGTATTAGCGTTGATTGTGTCGCCACGATGATTGCCGGCCTGGATATCAGCAAAGCCTTGACAGTTGTCAACGGATTTGAAAGAAATTACGGCGTGTCTTCAAAAGATGAAATCAAGGTCGTTGGTGATAACATTGATGCTTTGTGTGTGGACGACTTTGAGCCGGCAACAGGATCAACCATATTCTCAAATATGTTCCGCTGGCCATTTAATACGCCGACCTTTAAAAATTTGTTTCTTGACCGGCCAATACCCAGGGAAGAGCGGTGTACGCTTTGTTATCAGTGCAAAAAGATCTGTGCATCAGGGGCTATCAGCGCATCAGCGGGAAAGAAAAAAGTCCCGGAATATGATTACAATAAATGCATCCGGTGTTATTGTTGCCTGGAGATTTGTCCGGAAGCGGCCATTGAAAAGGGAAGGGGACGGTTTCAATGGGTTTTGGGGGGTTGAGCGCTAAGTTATTTTTTGCGCCGGAAGGACTGTAGGGGCGCGATGCATCGCGCCCGTACTGAAAAAGATGACATCATCGAACGTCCAACATCGACCTTGGTCGATGTTCAACGTTGGACGTTCGATGTTCGACGTTCACCTTGATAAATTTGAAGCGTATGTATCATCTGACTTGTGATGAAAAATTATTCCAGCATATCCGTTTCAATATAAATGGATTTGATCTGCGAATCCATGACAAAGTCGGCGTTAAACAGGCCGCTGTAGCCATCACTGTAGTGGAGGTGGCCCATGGCACAGGCGTGTATGGTTTGCCTACATACGAAAAATGGAATAATACTGCGGCCCTTATTCTCACGAAAAGAGCATCAAAGCTAAAGCACCATTCGGGTCAGTGGGCATTGCCCGGTGGCCGCATGGATTCTGGTGAGACACCTGAGGATACAGCCTTAAGGGAACTTGCGGAAGAAGTTGGCCTGACACTTGATTACACAAACGTGATAGGACGGCTGGATGATTTTACCACACGTTCGGGTTTTGTTATTTCACCGGTTGTAATCTGGGGAGGCCCGGGCGTAAATTTAACGCCAAACCTGTCAGAAGTTGAATCGATTCACCGCATCCCCATAGAAGAATTTATGCGCAAAGACGCACCAATACTTCATGAAAATGCGGAGAGTGAAAATCCCATATTGCTCATGCCTGTTGGAAACAGCTGGATTGCGGCACCAACAGCCGCGATGATTTATCAATTTTGCGAGGTTGCGATTCTGGGTAAGGATACCCGGGTGGCGCATTATGAGCAGCCTTACTTTGCGTGGAATTAGTGTCTTGTCAACTCTGACTTGACGCCATTTTATCCTTGGCGAGACACTATAAATAAAAGAAAGGAGTTTGCCAATGAAAAAAGATCAACCATCATGCAGTTATTGCCGTCGTAAGGGATGCTTTAATGGAGATTTAAGCAAAGCCCCGGAATTTTGTCCTTCATTAACCCGGACTGAATTGCTTGATAAAGCAAAGGAGACATTAAAAGAGCCGGATAATCAGAGTATGGCCCAGGCTGTTGCCAGAACATGGAAGGAATACGGCAAACTCACCCGGGTGGAAGAAACACTGGAGTATGCCAGACTGAGGGGTTATAAAAAACTGGGAGTGGCTTTTTGTGTCGGACTTTCACAGGAAGCCGAGCTTTTTACCAACCTGCTCATAAACGAAGGATTTGATGTCGTTTCCGTATGCTGCATGTGCGGTACGTTAAGCTCTGATGATATTGCGTTGCCCGAAGAAGATAAAATAATTCCCGGATTCAGGCAGCCCATGTGTAACCCCATAGGACAGGCTGCGGTGCTGGATGAAGAAGGCTGTGAACTACACGTCCTTCTCGGCTTATGCGTGGGGGATGACACGCTTTTTATTAAACACGCAAAGGCACCGGTAACGGTTCTGGCCGTAAAAGACCGTGTGCTTGCCCATAATTCTCTGGGTGCTCTTTATACTGCCAAGCATATTTATACCCGGATTAATACAAGGCGGCCCAAGAATTTAGAAAAATGATTTGCAGAAAATAAATGACTGAAAAGAATATTTTTTAATATCCCGTGCATCTGAGTTTTATCTGCGGAGCTTTATTATGTTAAATTTTTTACCATCGTTTTTGTTAGGCTTGATTTCCGCATTATTATATGCGGCTAACACTGTATGTATTTTTGCTGTCATGGCACCGGTTATTTTAATAAAATTAATTATTCCCCATGCAGGTGTCCGGCTTTTGCTGACTCGATTCCTGATGTTTTTAGGGACTGTGTGGGTGGATGTAAACAGTTATATATTATGGCTAACCCAGAAGATCAAATGGGATGTTTCCGGGATTGAAGGCCTTAATGTTGATGATTCCTATCTGGTTATCAGCAATCACCGTTCGTGGACTGATATATTAGTCCTTCAGCACCTTTTTAATCATCGCATCCCGTTTCTCAAATTTTTTTTAAAAAAAGAATTGTTCTGGGTGCCTGTTTTGGGCGTGGCCTGGTGGGCGCTGGATTTTCCGTATATGAAAAGGTATTCGCGTCAGTTTATCGAAAAACATCCCCATCTTCGCGGAAAAGACATGGAAACAACCCGAAAATATTGCGAAAAATTTAAGAATTCTCCGGTTTCCGTAATTAATTTTTTAGAAGGAACCCGGTTTAGTTATACAAAACATGATAAGCAAAAATCGTCATTCCCTCATCTTCTGCTGCCAAAGGCCGGTGGGGTCGCCATTGTTCTTTCCAGTATGGGGCAATATTTATCAAAGATCGTTAATGTCACCATTGTTTACCCGGAAAATAAACCGCCTGTTGATTTCTGGCATTTTTTAAGAGGAGATATTCATTTTATCACTGTTCGTGTCAGTGTTTTACCCATTCCAAAAGAGTTCATAGGAAAAAATTACGAGGAAGATAACGATGTCAGGGAAGAATTCAAGAAATGGGTCAATCAGCTTTGGCAGGAAAAAGACCAGCTGATCGAAGAGATTTTAGTTGAACACGGGGTGCCTTAAAACAAATTTAATTTTATTATGCCAATGGAACACAATCGTCGTAAATACACATCTGAGATGGAGATCAATTCCATTGCAGGTCGTGTGTTTGAAAAATTGGCGTTTTATTTTCCGGTTTGCATGGCAAGCGATGAATTTCATTTTTTTCCTCAAATACGATTGCCTGATCATGACTGGACCCGGTGGGATAATTTTTCGACAGACGCAATTTCTGATATTTCAAGATATCTCAAAAAACGGGTTTGCGATCTTCAAAATTTAGACAAAGAAAATCTAACCATTGATGATCAAATTGATATCCGTATTTTAAAACAGATAATAACAACAATTTGCGAACAACTTTCTGAAGTAAAACTTCATTTTTTCCAGCCCTCATTTTACCTTACCATACTCGGCATCGGTCTGGCAGAAGCATGTGACGCCGGACAAACCGCATTAAACGCCCGGCTAAAAACTCTTCCCGGTTTTATCGATCATAGCCGACACAATCTTGCTAAAATTCCTGGAATTTTTCGTGACATGGGTTGTGAAATGATTAGGCAAATAATACCCTGGTTGGGTTCCTTAAATGTTGATGGCGCATTATTGTCACCGGCTGTAGCCTCTCTTGAGAGATTTGATGATTATTTGAAGCACATTTCAATTTCTGACAAATTTTTGTTGTCCAGGGAGCTCTATGAGCATATCGCGTTTTACCATATGGGCTGCAATATGGATACTGATGAAATCTCCCGGCAAATTGATCAGGAGATAACGGAATCCAGATTAATATTGGAAACCCTGTCCAAGAAAATTTCATCAAAAAAGACATGGACTGAGATAATAAGGAGGTTGCCCCAGCCCTGGCTTGGTTCAGGCGGTGTCAAACAATTATATCATTTTACGATTTCGCAACTTGCCGATCATTGTCTGGAAAACGAACTTGTGACGCCGGGGATGAAAACACAATGTCCGGTTGTGGTTGAAGAAGTGCCGGGTTATTTGCTTCCTGTGCGCAGTAATGCGGCATACAGTATGCCGCCCGGTTATCCTCCTAAAGGCGGGACTTTCTTTATTATGGCAGATGATAAGATGTCCGTGCCTTCTGATTATCGATTGTTAACCGCTCATGAAACATTTCCAGGACATCATCTGTTAGATACCCACCGATGGAGTTTGAAAAGGTCCATGCGCCGCTATATTGAATTTCCTCTTTATTATGAAGGGTGGGCATGTTTTTCCGAAGAGCTGCTTTTTGACACAGGATTTTTTTATTCGCAGACCGACAAACTGCTTCTTGCCAAACGCAGATACTGGAGAGCCGTGCGTGGACGGATTGATTTAGATATCCATACGCGTAAACGCAACCTGAAAGAAGCAGCACAGCTTCTTGTGGATTATGGCATTGATCAGAAAAAAGCCGTTGCAATGGTGCGACGATATGTTCTAAAACCGGGGTATCAATTGTCGTACACCATTGGACGCCGTAATTTTATAGATCTTTATGAATGTTTTAAAAAAAAGGAAAAAGATCATATCCCGTCAAAATTTGCACGTCAGGTATTAACTCAGGGGGAGATCGGATTTAATCACCTGAGCCAATTTCTAAATGTTATCTAAGTCTCGATGTCGGCGTTGCAGTCCTCCTCAAAATGCTCACATACGTACATGTATGCTGCGCTTTTTCGTCGGCCCAATTTTTATTATGGGGCCTTGACCTCGAACCTGATCTGACATTTTTAAATGGCTCAGATTTTATAAAATTTTTCTGCAAGGAGGGGCTTTGTGACAAGTTTTTCAGGATTTCACTCGGAATGGAATTTAGGCAGTCCCGGTGGATGGGACTACCAGCGGACTACTCAGGAAATATCCAAGGTTGTATGGGAAAAATTAAACCAGATATCTCCCCCGGGCGTTGAACTCGATTTTGACCATCCCATGCTGTATCCGGTGGTCGGATTCACACAGATGATGTTAGACGCCCACAGGCGGCGGGAAGGATCAAATCCCGGTCTGATCGCTGTTGTGGCGGAAGAGGAAACCCTGGCGGATGTTACGGAGAATATTAATTTTGCAAATCGTTTAAATCAGGTTGACGGGATTACCGGTATTTTAGCAGCACCCCATGAATTTGAATTGCAAAACGGCTGTGTCTGCCATCAGGGACGCCCTGTGTCTCTTGTTTTTATGGATTTTAATAATGATATTTTTTTAAAATTGCACCGTAAACATAATTTAGCTCCACTGCTTCAGGCCATACGTGAACATCGTGTTTTAAATCCCCGCGGTACGGAACCGATTAATATCAAAAGCATGTTTGAGGTGATTACCGGACCCCATGGGAATAAATTTCACAAGGAAATCGTTGATCGGACGCCCTGGACGCGGCGTTTTTTTCCCCGTAAAACCATCGGGCCAAAAGGCGAACAGATTTCCGATCTGATTACATGGGCGCGTAAAAATTGGGATAATCTGGTTTTAAAACCCGAACGCGGCTATTCGGGTATCGGCGTGAGCGTTGGCGGGGTTAATAAGAATGGCGATGTTATTATTGAAAATGCCCTTAAAAAAGGCGGTTATATCCTGCAGGAAAAAGTTGCGCTGGGGTTGTGGGCAGAAGAAATGCCGGAAATTGATGAAGACCTGCAACAGGTGGTTCTTTCTAAGCGGCAAACGGATTTTCGATGCCTTCTCGGACCGGATCAGGTGTTCGGATTTTTGTGCCGATTCGGAGATGTGCCCACAAATGTGGGGAGCGGCGGCGGTGTCCAGCCTTTGGCTGTATTAAAATCAGATATTACAGTCAGAGAAGCGGTCAACCGGATTAATAAAACAATTTTGAACATGGATTATCAAAATCTGGCTGAAGTTAAACAAATACAGGAAACACTGGCACTTAAAGAGAGATTTACGTATCTTTTAGGCCCCATAAAAATTGCTTTAAGGCCCAGGATTATAACATTGCAACAGCTTGAGGACTTAAAAAAATATTCCTCAGCCGTTTGGTCTGACAGTATATTGCTTGAGAAAATGTGGCTGGCCGGTGATCTGGATGAATATATTGATATCGAGCCAGAAGAGCTGGAAATCGCAAAATTGCAGCCCTGGCAGGGCAGCCCGGCCATTTTTGCGGCAGACGGCCTGTTCGGGTTCGGTGCCCATTTGGAGGAAATATGAGCGTAAGCGTTGATCCGGATTGGTGGAAAACCCTTTTTGATGAAGTATACCTGATTACGGATGCCCGCACGGTATGCAATGATGAGATGACACGCAGGGAAATAGATGTTTTTTGCAATTTGATTCCCATGAAAGTAAATGACCGGATACTTGATCTGTGCGGCGGGCATGGGCGGCATACCCTGGAACTCTGTCATCGCGGATTTTTAAATTGTACGGTGTTTGATCATTCCCATGCGCTGCTTAAAATAGGCGCGGATAATGCCGAGAAAAAAGAATATGCCATTGAGTTTATTCAGGGAGATGCACGGAAAATTAAACTGGATGATGACACCTATGATCATGTCATGATCCTGGGAAATTCCTTGGGATATATTCCGGATGATAAATCAGATTTGCTTATTCTCAAAGAAAGCCGGCGCGTGATGAAATCAAAGGGATGGTTGCTGCTGGATGTCACAGACGGCAAAACAGTCCGCAGGCAATTTATTCCCAATGCCTGGCATGAAATTAATGAAGACGTGGTTGTGTGCCGTCAAAGGGAGCTGAATGAAAATTTTTTATGTGCACGGGAAATGGTGTTAAGCAAGCAAAACGGCGTGGTTCGCGATAAAGCGTATTGCATCCGGCTCTATGAACCGGAGCATTTGTCTGAGCTGCTTACAGATGCCGGTTTTATTGATATTCAGTTTTATTCAAACAATCAATCTTTTGCAAATAATCATGGGCCTGATCGCAAAGAAGATCTCGGATGCATGAATCATCGATTGATTGTTTCTGCTCGAAAGCCTTAGCCTATATTTTTCAAGTTGGAGTGGTTCACAGGAATAAGAAGCCATAGCACCCGTAGGGCGGATTAGCGAAGCGTAATCCGCCGCATGCTTCGAATCCATGCTCAATTTATTTTTCCATGTAAAATTCAATGTTCATCTTTTTGAATAAAAGGGGTTGAGGCCCATGCTTTCCCGCCGCAGCAACAGATTTTATTTTTTTTGTCGGGGTTGGATGCGTGGCCTCAACCCTATTTGAGAAATCAGTGCGTGAATCCATTTAAGATCGTCTCAGGATTCATTATTAATGGGGCCGCCCGAATAATTTGCGGCGGCCCCATTTACTAAAGGATTTTGGCTAACCGGGAGGGGGGTAATCGGCAACCGATCCTTGAGTTTGTTATTATTTTTCATCATAAGTGTAATTATAGTAAGCAAGATGAGTGCCAAATCTGCGGACAATATTATTATTAAACATTGAAACGGGATGTAAAATTGTATTTTTGTTATTTGTGATGTGCTTTGATGAATGAATTTTTAAAATGAAAAAAAATGGAGGTGTAATAAAATTTTTGGATATATGCGATAGAGATATAATACTTATGTATGCTTTTGTGTACGTAGGTATAAAAAAGTCAACGGTTTCGATCTTTAAAAAGCATACCTGCCTAATATATAGTCCTATATCATGGAAAAATTTTACATTTATCAATACTGTTGATCCAGGGTAACCACATTTGAATTTAAATTTGAGGAAAACCCGTGAAAATGGTTTGTGAAGCGACATTTGATCATTTTTTGCTGCATGCATAAGTCAATCAAGAAAAATAAACCCGGATTGTGACTCTGTTTTCTTATAACATCAAAAAAATGATCAAGGAGCAAACAAACTGTTTTCACGGCTTATATTCCAAATGCGGTTACCCTGCTGTTGTCCTTGAAAATCCTTGACAAAATGACCTCTTATCTGTACACTTAAGTGTACAGATTTTTTAATTAGGAGGTATTCCAATGAAAACAGTTTCTTTTACAGATTTTCGTAAAAAGGCATCAGGCTTTATAGCCGAGGTAGAACATGGAGAAACAATTATTCTTTTGCGTCGTGGAAAGCCCGTTGCAGAGGTAATCCCCTTTTCTGACAGGCTGCAAAGAACACCCGCCTGGAAAAAACCTGGTATTCGCCTAAAGTTGCAGGGAAGCGACCTGTCGTCCGCCATTTTGGAGGAACGAGAGACAACAATATGAAATTATTAGTTGATTCATCGGCATTTGCAAAAAGATATGTACAAGAACATGGTAGTGAAGAGATTGAAATTTTTCTTCAACGTGCTTCAGAGTTAGCGCTTTGTATCATTTTAGTGCCTGAAATTATCTCTGGACTTAACCGAAGACTGAGAGAACGAATTTTATCTACCAATGACTATCGGAGGTTAAAAAGTCAACTGATAGAAGATGTCCATGATGCAACCGTAATTCAGATAACTCCATCCGTTATTTCTCATTCAGTGAAACTGTTGGAAAACAATGTGTTACGAGCAATGGATTCTTTTCATGTGGCTTGTGCATTAGAATGGCAGTCAGATCTTTTTGTGACATCAGATAAAAGACAGTTAATGGCTGCAAAAAAAGCCGGGCTTCTGACTGAATTCATAGGCCAACGAACACGTTTGAGTGGACCGGGCTACAAAACGCCCGGCCTCTCAACTTCACGTTCGGCAAATCGCAAAAAGCTGCGCCCATGAAGAGTACGTTTTCCGGCCGGTTAACCGTTATTTTTTGATGTTA
>JAOZOL010000446.1 GCA_029933295.1 Desulfobacterales bacterium
CGCCAGATGCGTTTGTCTATATATTCATTGTCATCCGCTAACATTGAAATCGGCATCGGGCCAAAAATGATATTCCCATCGGCATCGGTTTCTATAATTTCAACATCACCCCATGAATAATAGGCACCATTGGGAGCACCGATCATATTCCAGCCGTCTTCGGATTCTTCATTATACATAAGATTTACTTTAAAATCCTGTTCCGTACTAACGAAAACACCGTCCATCGCCAAATTCATGCCATATCTGGCAAGCATCCAGTACGCCCGCCCAGGCTCAATCTCAAGCTCCGGATATTCCTCGTACCCTCCGGTCATGGGGTTATAGGTTCCAATTTTAAAGTCTTCTAAAGTTGTCCCCGTATCCGTCGTTGAATCCAAAACATTTAAAAAAGAATAGTCTGACGGCCACTGAATAAACGACACCAACTGATAATCTTTCATACGAAACCCTGGAGGAATCGACGGAATATTATTATCTTCAACTGTCACACCGCTGATAAAAGTCCCCCATGGCGACCAGGAGGTAAGCAAACTTCCCCCATCCATATATCCCACCCGCCATTCATATTGAACACCGTTTTCAAACACATTGTCAGGCACATGTTCCGTCAAGTCAGCAGATGAGGAAATACTGTATAACAAATTTATGACACCGGCCCGTCGAATCTGCCATGTGGATTCAATATGGGCATCGCCTTCCGGATCATTAAAAGCACCCGCATAAAAAGTTACAGTGGCCGGATCTATAATGGTATTTCCGGTTGGGCTGATCAATGCGGGGTTATCCGGTGAAAAATTAACAACAAAATTCGCCGTCACAGACATATCAGATATGACACCTTCTAATATCAACGGGTTGTCCATACTGTCCACATCTCCGCTCCAGCCGGAAAATTCATATCCGGTATCCGCAATTGCCTCTACTGAGATGCTGTTACCGCCATATTCAATCACTTGTGCGGTTTCGCCCGATATATGGCCGCCTTCAGCAGCAGAAAATAAAACATCATACGTATTGATCCCAAAATTGGATGCCACCGAAATATTGTCGGTCACATTGGTATCGGTTCGCGGATTGGCAGTCGAACCGTCGTTCCATTCCACAAAATGATACCCTGTTTCCGGGACTGCTGTCACTTGCGTACCGCTGCCGCCATAATCGACGGCCTGTGAACTGATTCCGGTGATTGAACCATTAGATCCGGCAGTATATGTCAACGTATACGTTTGAATGGCAAACTCCGGCATCACCGTAGTATTTGCTGAAGGCATATAAATTACGGTTGCAACAGCATACGGATCGGTTATTGTGGCATTCTGACCCAGCCACTGAATAAAATATTTACCCACAGGAACCGACGCTTCAATATTGACCGCCGTGCCCGACAAGTAACTGCCGCCGCCGCTGCCATCTCTCACCGTCAAGTCATATTCATCCATTCCATGCTCCCTGTATGTAGCAGTCAACACCACATTATCAGAAGGCATATACAAACGGGTGTTGGGAAGATTCACGTTGACCAGATTGGCGGTATCCCCCGTCCATTGATCAAAAATTTGACCCTCTAAGGGCGGGTCCGCAGCCACCGGCACCACGACCCCGGCCAGATAACTGCCGCTGCCCGAGCCTTCGTTTACCGTCAGGGTATATGGGACATCCTCCAAAACCTTGTAAACAGCAGTTAAAACAACATCATCAGAAGGCATGTGCAGACGGGTGTCAGGAAGATTTACATTAACCAGATTGGCGGTATCTCCCGTCCATTGATCAAAAATTTGACCCTCTAAGGGCGGATCCGCAGCCACCAACACCACGGCACCGGGCAGGTACGTACCGTTACCCGAACCCTCGTTTACCGTCAGCATATATGGCTCACTTCCCGGATCTTTATAAGTAGCCGTGACCGCCACGTTCATGTCGGGCATTTTAGCAAAAGTATTCGGCAGGTTTGAATTGGCCAGAATAACCGTGTCTCCGATCCAATGGTCAAAAATCTGGCCGGCCGCCGGGACATTGGCTGCGATCGCTAAAAGCTGGTTGCTGAGATAAACACCGCTGCCGTTGCCTGAAGTAATTGTCAACGTATACGTATTAATGGCAAACGCCGCTGTTACCGTGATATT
>JAOZOL010000447.1 GCA_029933295.1 Desulfobacterales bacterium
AGGCGGTTCGGAACTGGTGGCCAAGGTGGATGTGATGAACCTGTTTGATGCCAAACAGCGCATCGTGATCGGCGATGGCGCTACTGATATTAACATGGCCCGGGAAGGCACCCTGGTCTTTGCCAGGGACAGCCTGGCTTATTTTCTGGGCCAGATGAAGATTTCCTACAGGCAATGGTCTGACTTTTATGACGTGCAAAAAGCGCTCGAAGCCATTTGGCAACAATGAAAAGATGGGCTCGTAAAAAGGAGACCGGCGAACATACGCTGTATGCCGTGAATGTCACAGACCGTCTGCCCAGAATGTTCGATCTGGCTAAAGAGGTGGTGGCAGCCGGCGCCAACGCTGTTATGGTGAATTATCTGGCAGTCGGGCCTGAAGCCATGCGGGAGCTGGCGGAAGATTCGGATATTAATGTCCCGATTCTGGCGCATATGGATCTTTCAGGTTCCTTTGTTTCACCCACGCAGGGAATCGGGTCAAATGTAATTTTAGGTAAAATCCCGAGGCTTTGCGGAGCTGACGCCATTGTGATGCCGGTGACGCCACGATAAAAGGAATTTCGCTCACTTCGAACTTCAGTTCATTTAAGGCCCTTTTCCGATTTATCCGGGTTAAGTTTTGCGGTGCAGCGTAATATGTAGAATCTCGCCCGGATGCCAGAGCCGCATTTTCGGCCCCCATGTGCCGGTTCCGCGACTGACGATGACCGTCATATCTTTCACCTTATACAATCCTTCAAAATAGGGGTATACCCGCTTGACTAAATATCCAAACGGCCAGATCTGCCCGCCGTGGGTATGGCCGCAGAGCATCAAATCAGCCCCCGCATTTGCCGCTTTTTCGATATCCACGGGGGTATGGGAAAGCAGGATGGTGGCCCCCGCAGGCCGGTTAAGGAGTGCTTTTTTTACAAGATCGCCACTTTTGCCGGACCGTCTGTTGACTCCAAGATCGTCCACGCCCGCTAAAATAAGGCCGGGCCGGATTTTAACCCATTTGTTTCGCAGCCAGGCAAAGTCGGCCTCATTGACCGGGACTTTGTTTTTATCGAGACCGCCGTAAGATTCGTGGTTGCCAAGCACCGCCCAAACGCCCATAGGTGCTGAAAGGCGGTTTATTGCCGCCAGAAGGTCTTTATGGGGTCGGCCGTGGCCCTCAAAGATATCGCCAAGCAAAACAATGAGATCCGGTTTTAATGACTGAACCTGGTCAATCCGTTTTATCACCCAGTGTTTCTGGAACGGCGAGGCAAGATGCAGATCTGAAAGGGCAACAATGACCGTGCCATCCATCTTGCCGGGAAGTTCGGAAATATCAATGTCATAGTTACTGATCACAGGGGCCCGCAGTCCCTGGATGAGTGCGATTACAGACAGCACTGCGCCGGCTGTTATGGCAGCCCCGCGCAAACAGGGTGCGCTCCGTTTAAATAAAAAGCCAAAACAGGTGATGGTGTCAACCGCAAGCAGACAGGTGAAAACAAGAAACAACACCGCCATCCAGTTCATAGCGAAAAAATCCAGGGCCATTGCAAGGATGCCTTTGCCGTGGCGACCATATATGATACCGAGAAATGAAATAGCCCATATAATGATGGCGCCCAGGATAAGGGCTTTGACAGGTATGAGATTTCTTATCACCGGTACCGACCCGGCCCGCCAAAAGACGTAAACATGTATGATGCTGACGGTGAATGTCAAAATAATTACGAATATGTGCATTAGCGAGTATCTCTCAGGATTTTAATTGCTTCTATATTCCTGATTGTCCTTTTTCTTACCTGTTTTGTAAGCGTCAATAATGCCGATAATCCAGCATAAACTTATCAGGAAGAAGGCGAAATTAAATATAAGACTGTCCGAACGACTGGTTGCCTGGGTAACTGCGTTGGTAAGTGTATCTATATCAATTATTCCACCCTCTGACTCGATTTTTTCGAGAATGGCAAGGGCTGTTTGCACACCTTTTACAACAATCACCAGCAGCGAGGCTGAAACCGCAACCATCAAGGCAAATCCGCGCATGTACTGTTTGAAAACAAGCTGACCCAGGCCGGGAAATATCAATCCGGATAAAATCGCTCCTTTTAATGAATTTTTCATCATGCACCTATGACAAAATT
>JAOZOL010000448.1 GCA_029933295.1 Desulfobacterales bacterium
TCAGGCTCAGGTTCGGCAATCACAGAGGCTATCTCTTCGCGGTCTCCCTGGTTTAATGTATCTTTGGACGTTCCTTTATCTCCAATGATATCATTACTTGACAAAAATTCTTCAAGGAGAAAATATTTTTCCACATCTCTGCATATTTCACTGTAAAGGCGCTCGGGAACGTCATTCAGACTTAATTCTGTATCGTCATTTAAGCAGTATATATGAAACGCTTCATCAGCACAAAAATAAAATTTTATGTTTTCCAGAACGGGCTCTTTATCCCATGCTCTTAAATCAATATATGTTTTTATCTTGGCGCAATAGAATCCATTTTGCATTGCAACCGTTCGGTAAAAGAAAAAGATGATGCCCTCTTCTTCTTCCTTATGCCAACCACCCATCTTTTTTCTCTTCCAGAAAGATTCACGCAGTATTCCGGCATTATTCATATAACCATTCAGAGCGTTATCAGCTTTCCGTAAAACCGGAATGTCCAGTTGTTCAACGGGAGATACAAGACCTTTCCGGCTAAAATAACCTTTCCATGCACTGATATCGCTGGCAGACAACTCCACCGGATGAACAACATCAATGGTTTTGCCGGAAAAACTCGCAAACTCTACTTCATTATCCATGACATCATAAAATTTCCCCTGTTCGCTTAAGGTAAAAGTTTGACCCAGAACCCCATTTTCATATAGCCCCCATACTGTTACTCTGCCAATATGCAAGCCGCAAATATCGTCAACAAACAAATCTTTCAGATCATCGTAGCTCATTTCCCGATATACTGCCAAGCTATCATGGATAAAGTCTAAATAAAAATCGCTTATTATTTTTTCTACACTTTTCCATACCCGCGCAGTTAACTGTGCTGTTTTAACCTTTTTCCTGGCCAGGCAGTTGTCGTCTTTCAGCATGCTTTCATCGGTAAAGATTTTTCTTATATCTGAGATTTCCTGTAGTAAACTGATGGAATTATACTTTGTATTGTCCAGCCAGGGAATAATCTCCAATAATTTCGTGTATGGTGAGTCCTTCATATGAAGAGACAAATAATAAGTATCGGAATAACTCCCACGCCGCTGACCCACTATTTTTCCACTATCAAAACTGCAGAAACAGTCATCGGTTCCCAGGAAGCCAAATACTGGCAGGGCACGTTTAACATACTTGGTATCAATTTTTTTATCCTTGGCAAGCTTAACCAGAATTTTAGCCATCGCCTCAATGAATTTCTCAAAAGATTTCCGCTTAAATAAAGAAGCAGTTTCGATTATAGATTGAAACTGCTGTTTTCTGGACAGATTACGTTTAATGCGATCAAATTCCTCATGCGTTATAAAAACCATATTCGAAAATTTCACATCGATGATAGTAAAAAAAGAATTTATCATAAATATTAGCACAGATTCCTGTACTTCAGCATTGCCTTCCTGCCATTTCAGTTTCGGTACTGCATCGAAATCTATTGGCAATTTTGTCACAGGTTCACGTTTACATTTGCTTAAATCATCAAAACGTTTGGCTTTAAGGATGACATCTTTACGTGTTAGAGCTGTAGCCATATTCTTCCCTCCCTATATCATCATATTGTTTTTCCACCTTTTCCTGGACCGGGAAAACTAGATCCGGCGTCACAGTTCTACATAATGGCTATTCAATGGTCTGAGGACTTTTGCAACTGTCATCATCGCCGTCACCTGCATCTTCATCCTGGTCGGCATCCGCGTCCTCATTCTCATCATCTTCAATATAAGAACGGGCTTCTTCCAAACGATAAGCTTCCATCATCAGGAGAAATTCCAGCAGGTCATCCACTTTATTATTCTCCTTGTTCAGCCCCGGCGGCAGGAAGGCTGTCAGCCCTGAGAAAAGTGGCTTCGAACGCCTTGCATGGCCTGAACTGCTGCATTCGGTTTGCAATGGAAAAGGCATCATTCATTTCATAGCGCTGGAAGATATCCAGGCCGCGATCCAGCAGGATTTTCCAGCCGTTGTCAATAACAATATGCCGGGCGTGGATGCTATTGTCCTCGGCAAAGATCCATGAAAAAGCAAGCCCTGCAGCCTGACAGCTGGCAGCCATCTTGGCAAAATACTCCACCTGCTGCTCCTCCTTGTATTCATC
>JAOZOL010000009.1 GCA_029933295.1 Desulfobacterales bacterium
TTGGTGGAGCTGAGGGGGCTCGAACCCCTGGCCTCATGACTGCCAGTCATGCGCTCTCCCAGCTGAGCTACAGCCCCACATTAACATCGATGTTAAATAATAAAATGAAAAATTCATGTCAATATTTATTTTCCCAACATGGATATTCGACATAAGTCCTGAGCCAAATCAAATCACACCACAAGATGATCTATGGCGCCGGAGGCACGGAATAAAGCGTTTCTCCGCTAAAACACCGTTTGGCATAAATATTCTATGCACGAGTTATCATGCTATGATCAGGCAGACACAGCGACTGGTCCGGAAATGCATACAAGCCTGAAACCTGCTAAACCGGCTATTCTTTAAACCCAAGCAGGCATTTTTTCTCATCTTTATCAAAGGTCATCACAATCTCCTGGTCAGCCCTTCGATCTTTACTCAATCTCTTGTAATCTTCAGCCATTCTATTCCTAAAGGCTGATTTTGTCTCGATTGATTGATCATAACCGTAAGTCTTTAGCTTTTCCTGCTGTATCTCCCATAGAGTATCAACAGAATATTGGCTTTTTTCTTGATTCTGGCCCTCCGGCATATCAACCTCAGACGCATCCGCCTTAGTTGTGTCAGCAGTCGTCTTTGAGGCCCGCTGGGCGGCTTCTGCATTCTGCCACATCTGTTGCCATGCGCGCTGGGCGTAATAGACTTTCCATTGAAGGCTGTCTAACAGACCTTCAAGGCTCTTATTGGCAAGACCGCCGGGGATCTTAAATTTTTGAACTTTATCGATCAGATCAAAATGTCGTGGGTGGGGATTTCTTGACCGATCAGCCAGATATGCCCGAATCTTGGCATCCATTTCATCTGTCTGACGGCTTAAGGCGGCTATTTGAATTTCAAGTTTTTTCCGTTCTTTTTCAATATCTTCCAGTCGACGTTCAATGAAATCCATATTTATGACTTCCAAATAACTCATTTGTAATCATTTGAAATAATTGATAAGTTATTTTTCTCATACAGTGGTAATTCATTACCATGAAAAGCTCTTTAATACAATTTTTATATATCTGTACCGCCTTAGGTTAACTCCTTATTATAACATAACCGACAGCAGCCCAGACACCTGGATGATTCATATAATGCGTCCGCTTCACTGATTACAAGGTCTGTCTCTTCAAACGTATGTATCCTCTCTGATACCGGAAGTTCAGGCATTTTGGTCCGCTGTCTTTTCTTTACCCCATCAACGGACTCAAATATGGATTCAGGGATATGGGTGTTTAATAACGCTTTGGGCTGGGGAACAACCGGTTTGCCGTTCAAAAACAAATCTATGGAACGGGCGGCTCTTCTGCCGCCTCCAATGGCGGTCACCACCAGGGAGGCACCGGTCGCTGCATCTCCGGCTGCAAAAATGTAGGGTACATTGGTCTGGCCGGTGGCAGGATCTATTTCAAATGTATTCCACCGGGTAATGTCAAGATCATCCAAACGATCCCCCTTGCCCCGGAATCCGAGTTCCGGCGACTGCCCGATGGCTGTAATAATCATATCCACATCCAGAACCGTTTCAGAACCCGCCACAGGTACCGGACGACGCCGGCCGCTGGCATCCGGCTCTCCCAACTCCATTTTCAGATATTCAAGCCCTGTGACCTGATTTTCCTCATTTCCGATGACTTTATTCGGAGCAGCCAGAAATACAAATTCGATACCTTCCTCTTCTGACGCAACGATTTCAACTTCATTGGCAGGCATTTCTTTTCTGGTTCTTCTGTAAACCAAAAGTACCTTGTCAACGCCTTTTCGAAGCAATGTCCGGCAGCAATCAATGGCAGTGTTGCCGCCGCCGATAACCGCCACCCGCCGACCGATCTCTACCTCTTCTTGATTTCCAATTTTAGCCAAAAAATCAATCCCGGTAAAACATCCGTCCATATCCTCGCCGGGTATGCCGAGATTATAATCATTCCATGCGCCGACACTGAAAAAAACAGCATCAAAGCCTGCAGCAATCAGGGACCCAAAGTCAAAATCAACGCCTAACCTGACATTGGTATGGCCTTCAATGCCCAGGTTTAAAATTCCTTGAATTTCCCAGTCTAAAACTTTCTTTGGGAGACGATATTCAGGAATTCCATATCTTAACATACCACCCAGTTTGGGCATGGCTTCAAAAATGGCTGGTCTGTGGCCCACTCGCCTTAAAAAATAGGCGCAACTTAAACCGGCCGGCCCACCTCCTATAACCGCCACCCGCTTACCGGTATCAGGCGCACATTCAATGGGCAGCCGTTTGCCGGAATTCATTTCCATGTCAGCCACAAATCTTTTCAACTGATTGATGGACACAGGCTCATCTTCTATACCCCGCCGGCAATAGGATTCGCAGGGATGGGGACACACCCGTCCACATGCCAGAAGCAGGGGGTTTCGTTCCTTTATAGTATAGACGGCTTCTTCATACTCCCCGTTTTTGATATGGGCGATGTATCTCGGAATATCAATTTCAGCCGGACAGGTCTGGGCACAGGGGGCCAATGCATCATAAGATGCATTTAAATGCAAAAGACGCTGGGACATGGTGCGGACTTCCAAAATCGATTTCGGACAGGCTGCCTCGCATGCTCCGCACCCCACACACTTTTCCCTGTCAACCACCGGATAACCGTTTGGCCCCAGGTGTATCGCGTCAAATCCGCAGGCCCGGACACAATCACCTAAACCGAGACACCCGACGGTGCAGTCTCGTTTTCCGCCATAAAATGAAGCCACACCACTACAGGTATTTAATCCGTTATAGATAAAACGGTCAGTAGCTCTGTTGCCGCCGTCGCAATTATTATATGACTTCAACGGTTCAGCCGTACCGGCTTCCGCCCCCATAATAACGGCAATTTCAGAAATATTTTCAGTGGCGACAAGTATACATGCGTTGACCGGGGCTTCTTCATTAACGATGGCTTCGGCTGCCGCCGAACAACCGGCAAACCCGCACCCACCGCAGTTCGCACCTGCCAGAAGATTTTCAACTTTGGCGATGCGCGGGTCTTCATAAACATAAAATATCTTAGAGGCAAAGCTAAGAATTAAGCCGCAGACGGAACCCAGCCCGAAAGTAAATAATATTGATTCAATCACAACAATTCTCTTATTTATATATTTTTTTAAACCATTCCCTGGAATGCAAAAAATGCCAGTGATATCATACCGGCAGTGATCAGAGCAATGGAAGTATCCTGTAACGGCTTAGGTACCCGTGCAAGAAAAATCCGCTCTCTGAGACCAGCAAAAAGGATGAGTGCCAGGCCAAAGCCGACGGCATAGAAAAGCGAGGCAACCAGCGCCTGAAGGAAAGTAAACTCTTTATCGATATTTAAGACACAAACGCCCATAACCGCACAATTTGTTGTAATCAGCGGCAAAAAAATCCCAAGGCCTGCATACAGGGCCGGGATGCTCTTTTTCAAAAACATTTCAACGAATTGAACCAGAGAGGCGATAACCACGATAAAAGCGATTGTCCGCAAATATACCAGACCGAATTTTACCAGAATATAGGTGTAAACAAGCCAGGTAATCGTACCGGCCAGAACCAGTACAAAGATTACGGCCATTGCCATCCCAACAGCTGTCTCCATTTTCTTTGAAGTGCCAAGAAAAGGGCAGTTCCCTAAAAACTGGGCAAGCAGAATATTATTAACAAAAACACATGCAATGATAAGTTCGAAATAGCCCATTATATTCTCCTGTTAATCCCCTATCACATTTATTAAACAGAGCATCAGACCGAGACAGATAAAAGCGCCCGGTGCCTGGACCATAAACGAAAACGGATGAAAAGATGGAAAAGATGATGCTAAATTGTAAGAAAGATCACCCCAAACGGTAACCGACCCATGCCCCAGCAATTCCCTGACAGCCCCGAGAGCTCCCAGTGCAAGAGTATAACCGATTCCGATGCCCAGTCCGTCTGCCATGGAAAATGACACCTTATTTTTATACGCAAATGCTTCAGCACGGCCTAGAACAATACAGTTTACAACAATAAGCGGAATAAATACTCCCAATTTAAGGTACAATGGATACGTATATGCCTGCATCAAAAGTTCCACAATCGTCACAAACGAGGCAATGATAATAATAAAACAGGCTATTCTGACTTTTGTCGGAATCATGGACCTTAACATGGAAATCAGTAAATTTGAGCCGACCAGAACAAATGTTGTAGCAATCCCCATTCCAAGTCCGTTTTCCATGGAGGTGGTTACACCCAGCGTAGGACAAAGGCCCAACACCAGCCTGAATGGCGGGAGTTCTTCCCACAATCCTTTTGTAAATTCCTGAACTAACGTCTTAGGCATATTGATCTCCTATTTGCCAACCTTCTGTATTTCTTGTTGTAACTTTGGTTTCACTTTTTGATATAAACTCATCGCTTTTGTAACCGCAACACACACTGCGCGGGATGTAATGGTTGCTCCGCTGATAGCATTTATCTGCCCCCCGTCTTTGGTCACGGTGACGGAATCTTTAACAGGCATGCCCTTAAACTGAGATACAAAGCTGGGATCATCCTTGGCTCTTGCCCCCATACCCGGGGTTTCAGTGTGTACAGTGACTGCTGCACCCACCAGTTTGTCAGTATCCATATTAATACCTACCATCACGCCGACATCTCCGCCAAAGCCTTTACCTGATTCCTCAAATGCTATCGTATTGGCCTTTCCGTCATATTTGGCAACAAAAACACTTTTTTCGACATCACCCTCTTTAATTTTAAACCGGTCTTCAATGGGATTATTGGATGATCCTGTAAGAATTGCTTTTATTGCCGGGCCTTTTACAAATTCCAACTGCTGGGCTTCAATCTGACTTGCCGTACCTTTATTAATCGCAGCAAGTACACCGCCGGCAACAGAGCTTAAAACCGTGAGAACAACAACCATTTTTACCATTTCATTCATGTTAGACACCCTTTCCAATCGCTTTGGGTCTAATTTTATCTAAAAGCGGATTCACAAGATTTATAATCAAAATTGCATACAACACCCCGTCGATATGGGTACCGATGTTCCGGATCAGTATGGTAAGCGCCCCGCCGAGGAATCCATATATCAACATGGGTATAAAATTTACCGGGGATGACGAATCTTCCGTTGCAAGAAAAAACGCACCGATCATAGTATACCCGGTTAATAAATGAAACCCGGGTCCGGCATAAAGTTCAGGGTTTAAAATATTAAAACACAAGGCCGCTATAATTATTCCTGCAAGAAAAGAAAAACAAACCTCCCATCGAATAAATCCTCTGAGTATCAGATAAACACCACCAAGGATCAAACCGATTCCGCATGTGGACCCAATGCCGCCTATCTGTTTCCCTAAGAGCAGATCCATTAAAGCAAAGGGTTCTACCGCATGCGCACCGAATGATTTTGAAAGCACCAGTGGATATACGGCCTTGAAGTTAAAAGAATAGTTCAACAACGCGGCATTGAAATCAAATAAATTACCCCAGGACAACATCAGAATGGTCATGGCCAGAACTGCCGGGTTAAACGGATTGGCCCCGATTCCGCCAAAAATTTCCTTAGCGATTACAACGGCAAAAAATGTTCCGGTGACGACCGCCCACCAAGGCGTTGTTGCCGGAAGCATCATCGCAAATATCATTCCGATTAATGCGGCATTTCCGTCACCCACTGATATGGGCCGCCGGGAAATAAAATTAATCAGCAATTCCCATATAATGGCGGATGCGATCGACATTGTAACAACGCCTACAGCAGCCATGCCATACTGATAACAGCCAGGGACAACAGCCAGCAGGCTGGCCAGAAGGATGTTACGGCTTTTTGATGAAATACTGCTCCCGTTGTGCCAGAACGGTGCATGCGAAACAGTCAGTTTTAAAGTGTTAGGCATTATTTTCCTCCGCTGCGTTCATACTTTCCAGAGTATGTTTCGCCAGCTTAATATGCTGAAAAACAGGTATTCTTGATTCGCAGACAAAACTGCAGAATCCGCATTCAATACAGGAAAACAAATCATATTGATCTGCGGCTTCCTCATATTGACCGGCTTCGAGAAATCGAATCAATTGATTGATCTGAATGTTTGCCGGACAAACCCGGACACATTCACCGCAATTAATGCAGGCAACATCTGCGCGCTCGACAACTTGTGATTTATCCTGAATAATAATGGCATCGGTATCCGGCATAACCGGGAAATCCGGCGAATAAACAGCAACGCCCGTCATGGGACCGCCAAAAATCACCCGATCCCCATCATTTAGTGATTCATTTAATTGACTTAAAATATCCTGCAACGGGGTGCCGATGGGAACGGAAACCAGCTGTTTATTGCCGTCTTTAGATATAAAGGTAACAATTTTATCAAGGGGAATCTGTCCTGTTTTATATGCGGCACCAATGGCTGAAACAGCTTCCGCACTGAAAAAAGCAATCCCGGAATTTGATGCAATGTCATTTCCGCCCAGATTTTTATCGGCAAGGATATGTCTTATAATCAGCTGGGGATGTGCTGCCGGATATTCCGAATCCACTGTTTTGACAGTGGCACCGGCTGAGCCCGCCACCTGGGCGAGGTGCTGGGGAACAATAAGTATAATATCATGGATGCCGGTAATTTTACGCAGCAAATCAATCCCTGTTTTTACTGAAATAATCCCGTTTTTAATAAACCACTGGTTGGTTGTGGTCAATAGATCACCGTCGACACCAAGCACAACAATTGATTTAATCGGCTTATCAGGATGAAAAAAAACATCAAAATCCGGTTTTCCGGGAAGACCGGACAATAAATCCTTTGCATTTTCCATGGATGGTGTTTTGTAAACATCCTTGAAACTGTCATCAAGCAATTGATTTGCTTGATCATCAATATCTATGGTGACGGCCGTGAGCTTTTTCTCCATAAATCCGACAAAGGACGAAATATTCGAAATCTGCCCGGATTTACTGGAAAGCATATACGCATCAGCGTCTTTGACCACTTCTATCTTTTGGCCGTTTTTTACCTGATCACCAATTTTCAATAATGAATTTGCCTTATTTTCATAGGGCTGATCAATATAAAGCATTATTTTTTCAGATGCATTTATATTTACCGGCTCAGGCTGGGCATCATCTATTATTTCATATTGTAATTTTGGTTTTACAAGTCCGAAAAATGATCGTTTAATCATAAATTAACCTATAACTGCTTGATATTTAATTAATTTACTATCTTTATGATTGCAAAAAACCACATTGTTTTAAACGGAAAAAATACTTGATTAAAAACCATGACATTTTTTGCAGTCTTCGTCAGACCCTGAGGGGCCTTTATGCAAATCTTCATGACACTTGATGCATTGCCCATGAAATGCCTCCACTGTTTTCCGTGGCGCATGACAGCTTTCACAATCAGATTGGCCCGGAGCTGCACCGTTATCCTCATGGCAGCTGATGCACTGTTTGTGGAAGGCCTGTACCCGGCCAGGCATATAATCATCAACCACCCCGGCTTCATGACAATCACTGCAAGGCTGGGGCTCGCCGCCATCTTCTTCATAATAATTATGATGGCAGTCATTACAGGAAAGACCATAATCATCGCTATGGCCTTCATGGTCAAATTTCCCGTTATCCCCCAGGGCAGATACAAATTTACTGTCTGCCTTATGACACGTTTCGCAGGAAACCGGGACATCAGTTTCACCTTTTTTGTAGGTATGATGACAATCCTCGCAGGCTAATCCAGGAACATCGCCATGGGCCTGATGATCAAACAGCACATTTCCACCCACTGTCTTAAACATCAAGCGAACCGGCGGCTCGGGAGACTTTGCCGGCAGTGAACTGTAACAGAACACACCGATGACCAGACAGATGATTGCAATGACATAAACGAATTTAAGTTCATTCTTTAAAGACATCTATTCAGATTCCTTTCAAATGCAATATATAAACCGATAATTCACTGACACTTCCAGCGATCCGACGGTTAATTACCGATTCAAAACACTATTTACCCTCAATCCCGCATGGGGCTGAAGCAACCCCTTATAATATAAACAAATCCGCAAATCTCATAAAATCTTAAAAAAATTATCTATTCTTTTGGATAATTTTTGTCAAGGAATTTATATGAATTTATTTGACCGGAAGTTATATGATAATCTGGCTCCAGTCAATTTAAAATTTCCGTAAGATTGAATTCGAAAAATCTGTAAACAGAAAATCTAAAAAAAAGCCGGGAAACCCGGCCTTTTTCACACGATACCACGATACAAGAAAAATTGTTTTACTTATTTAACAACCTTAAATTATTGTCTTTATCTTTAAACGCTTTACAACAACAGAATTTAGCCGCTACTGTGTCCAGTTTCTATTTTCAAGTCTCCGGTTTCTGCGTTAGTCCGCCTTCCGCCTTAAAAACGTCGGGATGTCATAATCCACTAAGGGATCTTCAACTGCTGCTGCTTTATTATACTTTGCGTCATTCATTTTGTTTACGGTTCTGTTTGACCTGTTAGATATCCGGTCTTTGGCCTCTTCTTTTTTCCGGATATACGCCGGTCGAACCAGTTCCCGCTCAAAAAATTTAAGCTCATCAGGCGTCATATTCCGAACTTTGCCACGGGTTTCAGGTTGAGGCTTTAACTCTTTTATGGACGGCTTTGCCATCTGTACCTTCCCGTCCCCGATCCCGGTGGCGATAACGGTGACACGCAATTCATCACCAATGGTATCATCAACCGCCGTGCCCCAGATAATTTCAACATCATCATCACCGATTTCATTATAAATTCGCTCCGACGCTTCAATGGTTTCTTCCATGGTCAGATCAGAATTACAGGTAATATTCATGAGTACACCCCGGGCACCCACAATGGAATTATCTTCAAGCAGGGGATGGGAGATTGCCCTTTCAGCAGCTTCAATGGCACGGTTTTCACCGCTGGACACGCCTATGCCCATGATCGCCATCCCGGCCTTTGACATGGTTGCTTTCACATCCGCAAAATCAAGATTGATCAACCCGGGCCGCATAATCAAATCCGTAATTCCCTTGACCGAATGATTCAGTATTTCATCGGCTCGCATAAACATATCGATTAACGTCGATTTTTTCGACGCCAACCCCCGCAAACGATCGTTCGGTATGGTAATCACGGTGTCGGCCATTTCCTGCAATCTGGCAATCCCCTCCTCGGCCTGTTTGCTGCGCTTTCTGGCCTCAAATGCAAAAGGTTTGGTAACGACAGCCACTGTCAGCGCCCCCATTTCTTTGCAGATTTCCGCAATAACCGGGGCAGCACCAGTTCCGGTCCCACCGCCAAGGCCTGCCGCGATAAACACCATGTGGCTGTCTGCCAGGGCTTCTCGTAAAACATCAGCCGATTCAAGGGCTGCATCCCTGCCTTTACCGGGATCAGCACCTGCGCCAAGTCCTTCGGTCAACATTTCTCCCAGCTGAATCTTAACGCTTGCCTTTGAATTAGCAAGCGCCTGGGAATCCGTGTTGGCGACGATAAACTGAACCCCCGGAAGATTGGAATCGATCATGTTGTTCACCGCATTTCCGCCGCCGCCGCCGACACCGATCACCTTGATTTTTGCCGAACTTTCAGCCTCCACATAAGTAAAGTCCATTCTTACACCTCCTTGTATCGTGTGTGTTTTGGTTATATTTTAACTCAAATGATTTCCATAAACCATGTCTTCATCTGCTTCATAATCCGGTTAAAAATATTGGTATCCCTTATTCTGAACTTTTTTTTGGCCTGATACTTTGAGCCATACAATACCAGGCCAACGCCCGTGGCATGCATGGGGCTGTTGACAACATCCACAAGGCCGCTGATCCCCCGCGGGGTCCCCAACCGCACCGGCAGCTCAAATACCGATTCCGCGATTTCGGGCACCCCTTCAAGCAGGGATGCGCCTCCGGTCAGTATGATTCCGCCTTTAACCGCATCCTTCAAACCAGCTCTTAAAATTTCACGTTTCATTAACGTAAATATCTCTTCAACCCTGGGTTCTAAAATTTCAGCTAAAATCTGCCGGGGCAGCTTGCGCGCACCACGGCCGCTGATGTCTGATATCTCAATGACTTCATCATTTTTGACCTTATCAGCAACGCAGGTGCCGTATTTTAATTTGATCTTTTCCGCTTCAACCATGGGGGTTCTCAAGCCGACGGAAATATCGTTTGTCATATTATTACCGCCCAGCGACAGGACAAACGTATGTTTGATGTTGTTTCCTGAAAAAATAGCCAGATCCGTGGTGCCGCCGCCGATATCGATAATGCCGGTGCCGACCTCTTTTTCTTCAGGAGACATGACCGCCTCACTGGATGCAATGGGTTCCAGTATGATATTACAGACATCCAGTCCTGCCTTGTGGCCGCACTTGATGATATTCTGAGCGGATGCAACCGCACCGGTTACAATATGGATTCTTACTTCAAGACGAACTCCTGCCATTCCCACAGGATTATTGATCCCCGGCTCACCATCTACGATAAATTCCTGGGGCAGAACATGAATCACTTCCCGGTCCATGGGAATTGCTACCGCTCTTGCAGCCTCAATGACACGGTCTACGTCCGCCTGGGTAATTTCATCACCCTTTATGGCAATAATTCCATTACTGTTAAAACCGGTAATATGCCCACCGGCGATTCCGGCATATACGGATGAAATTTCACAACCCGCCATCAATTCAGCTTCTTCAACCGCTTTCTTGATGGATTCAACCGTGGATTCAATATTGACCACCACACCCTTTCGCAACCCCACTGACGGGTGGCTTCCGATACCGATGATATTCACATCATTACCCGCAACTTCGGAGACAACCGCACAAATCTTTGTCGTGCCGATATCAAGCCCCACTATGATTTCTTCCTGGTTTTTCACTTTAAACCTCCTTTTTATGTCCCGCAGACGTATCTTCGTTCTCTGGCCGAGCAACAATGCAGTCCGGATTTCTTAAATCAATCTCCGCCATACGTTGAAATGTGTCATTTTCATCCATATAAAATAAAATTTTTCCCAGCCGGAGGTATTTTAACTTGTAATCGCCATATCCAAGTTTAACGACATTAACAGGACTATCGGTTTGCAGCGTTAACCCTATTTCCCTGTCAACAATAATCCGCTTAATCATATGATTGGGAATAATCCCGTCCAAAGATTCCCCCATTGCCAATACTTCCATCACAGATGAAGAAACCCTGGTGCTCGGCAGCTCCGATGTGGTCCAGTCAGCATAATCAATCCCGGAGATAACCGGCATCCCGGAAGCCTCGGATTCCGTCGCTTCCTTGAATATAATCCCATCGGCATTAACAAGAAAATGCCTGCCCAGATCAAGGACAGCCATGGGCTTTTCTTCTTTGATATGTATGGTTATATTGTCAGGAAACGTTCGATAAATATCCGCCTGGGAAATCCAGGGATTTGCCAGAAGTTTTTTTCTGACTGTTTTTAAATTTATTGATAAAATATTGACCCCTTTTGCTATCTGGGCTGACGCAAGAATCTGGTTTGACGTTAGCTTTCTTCCGCCTTCAATTGACAGATTTTTTGCACTGAAATAGTCACATTGCGTTAAAACATCATATCCGAAAATAAATATTAAACTCATGCCCGTGAGGACAAGGACAATAAACACACTCTTAAAAACAGAACGGGCCATCTGTCTGGCTGTCATGGCAGGCCTGCTATCAGCTTGCTTTTTTTTGTATCTGTTTTTTCGGATCTGTTTATTCACCAATGACTTTAACTTCCGTTTCCAGGGTTATATTAAATTTTTTTAATATTGTTTCCTTCACGATTTCCGCCAGCCGGAGAACATCTTCCGCCGTGGCGTTGTTCCGGTTATAAATAAAATTTGCATGTTTTTCAGAAACCACCGCATCTCCCACACAAACCTCTTTTAATCCGGCCTGATCAATCAGCTGACCGGCAGACGCCCCGGTATCCGGATTTTTAAAAAAACATCCGGCTGAGGCAAGTTCTGTGGGCTGGTTCTTTTGTTTTTTTCTTAACACAGCATCAGCTTCTGCTTTTACGTCCGGCAAAACATTTTTTGAAAAAGAAAAGCCCCCTTCAATGATAACGCAGGGATTTTCATCACCTTTATTTTCTTCATGTAATTCAAGCCCCCTGTAAGAAAATTTTAATGACGATTTATCCAGTTTTTTAACGTTTCCATCCGGACGGATTATTCTGATACCATCGACCACGCTACTTATTGTTCCATGCGCTGTGCCGGCATTCATGCGTATGGCGCCACCCACTGTCCCCGGAATACCCAAAGCAAAATTCATCCCCGAAAGGCCGTTATCAATTGCATACCGACAAAGGGTATTTAATTTAGCGCCCGCCATTGCCAAAACCTTTGCCGATCCCTGCCTGGATAGATCATTAAGTTTTGCCAGGCAAATCACAATGCCCCGGATGCCCTGATCGCGAACCAGCAAATTTGTCCCCCCGCCCATGATAAAAAACCGCAGCCCGGTTTCATTTATCCATTTAATAAGATCTGCCAGTTCGCTTTCATCTGCCGGCATAACATAGGCATCTGCCGGACCGCCGATTCTAAATGATGTGTGTGCGGACATGGGCTCATCAAACCTGACACGATTTGAAAACCTGGTTTGCAATTGCTTTTTTAATTTTTCGTTAATTGCCATATATCGCACCCGAAAAGTTCAAATTGCCCTGCCGCTTTCTCCAAGCTCCCTTAACAGTGTTTCTCCTGCTTTCCACACATCGCCGGCCCCTAAAGTCAGGACAATATCTCCTTTTTTCACAATCTCTTTCAAGTAAGCGATTGCATCCGCCGCATCAGTAAAATGGGACACATCCTTATGCCCATGATTTTTTATCGCTTCCTTGAGCATCACGCTGTCAACCCCTTCGATCCTATCCTCGCCGGCTGGATAAATAGGTAAAAGCGCCAAAACATCGGACTGATAAAAAGACCGGGAAAATTCACCAAACAATGCCTGGGTCCGTGAATACCGATGGGGCTGAAAAACAACGACAACCCGTCTCCCTGGCCAGCTTTTCCGGATGGTTTCCAGCGTTATTTTTATTTCAGTCGGATGATGTCCATAGTCATCTAAAAATTTAATCCCGCCGATATCGCCCTTTATTTCAAGACGCCGCTGCACTCCTTCCAATCGTTCAAGGGCGCGCTTAATGCGTTCAAAAGAAACATCCAGTTCAAGCCCGACTGAAATACTTGCCAGGGCATTATAAATATTATGAATACCCGGCATATTGAGAACAACTTCGCCGATAATTTTTTTTCGGCTATACACCGTAAAACGACTCTGCATCCCTTCAAATACGACATCCCTGGCCTGCAAATCCGCCTGAGCGCTTAATCCGTAAGTTACAAATCGTTTTCTTATTTTAGGAATGATATCCTGGACAGATTCATTATCAAGGCACAGCACAGCCAATCCGTAAAAAGGGATACGATCAATAAAACTCAAAAACACTGATTTGATCGCTTCTATATTTTTATAAAAATCAACATGTTCTAAATCGATATTCGTCACCACCGCAATGGTGGGAGAAAATTTTAAAAATGACCCGTCACTCTCATCTGCTTCAGCCACAATAAAATCCCCTCCGCCCAGCACGGCATTGGTATTGATACTTTTTAATTTCCCTCCGATAACAACGGTGGGGTCAAGATCGCCTTCGGCTAAAACCCCGGCAAGCATTGATGTGGTGGATGTTTTCCCATGAGCGCCGGCCACCGCTATACTGTATTTTAACCGCATCAATTCAGCCAGCATCTCAGCCCTTGGAATCACAGGAATTGATGCATCCAATGCAGCGCAAACCTCGGGGTTTCCCTCCCGAATCGCCGATGACGTGACCACGACATCCACCTGTTTAATATGTTCTGCCGCATGCCCCTGGTATATTGTTCCCCCGAGTTGAGCAAGCCGGCGGGTCACATCGGACATGGCAACATCGGAACCCGATACTCTATACCCCAGATTCAATAACAGCTCGGCAATACCGCTCATTCCTATACCGCCGATGCCGACAAAAAATATGTGATATTGTTTGCGATACATAATATTCCCTAATAACTTTGTCTCATGCAGCCCTTACCATTTCCGTCCTTTTGAACCCGATCATCCGGTAAATATCATCCACGATTCTTTCAGCAGCATCCGGTTTACCGAATTGACGCATCCTGGCTTTCCTTTCTTCAAGGATGTCCGGATGACCGGCATAATATTGAATTTTATCAGATAAAAACAGACCTGAAAGTTCTTCTTCTAAGATCATCTCAGCCGCCCCGTTTTCCACAAGTGCCCTGGTATTGACAACCTGATGATTATCCGTTGCAAACGGAAACGGAATAAAAATTACCGCACTGCCGGCAATCGTCAGTTCCGCAACGGTTGTCGCACCTGAACGGCAAATCACAAGATCCGCATTTTGATAACGGGTCGCCATGTCCTCAAAAAACGGTGCGACAACACACTCGATGTTACTTGCAGAATATGCCTTTTGAACATGATCAACATCTTGCTCCCCGGTCTGGTGAGTAAACCTGTATTTAACAGGAGCTTTCAAATATTTTAAGGCATCAACCACAGCCATGTTGATGCTGTGCGCCCCCTGACTTCCACCAAGTATCAGCACGTCAAACTTCAGATTGTTATTTTGCGCCTTAGCCCCGGTGTTACGGTTCCGGCAAATTGCGTCTAAAATTTCTTTTCTGACAGGATTGCCGGTAAAAACTATTTTTTCAGCCCGCGCCTTTATTTTTGTATCGGCAAATGAAACATAAATTCGATTCGCAAAATCCGCCAACAACCTGTTTGTGATCCCGGGAATGCTGTTCTGTTCATGTATGACACGCAAGACCCTCAGCATCCATGCACTGACAACCACCGGGCCTGCCGAATATGCCCCCATGCCGATAACAACATCGGGTTTAAACCCGATTAACAACCCAATCGATTCGATCAGCCCACGTGGTAGTTTCATCAAAGACAGCATTTTCGTTGAAAAGCGTTTCCCTTTAATTCCTTCAATGGTAATGAGCTTTTTTTCAAAACCGGTTTTCGCCAAAACGGTTTCCTCAATTTTTTTACCGCTTGAAACAAATAAAATCCGGGTTTCCGGCTGTCGGCGCATAAACGCCTCGGCAATGGCAATACCAGGAAACAGATGCCCTCCGGTCCCGCCGCCTGCGATAACGATACGCAGTGCAATGTTTCCAGCCGTACTTGTGTCCGGTTTTTTCAAAACAGACCTTTTTGTTATTGCTTTTGAGATGCCCATATATTCATCAATATGCCGATAATCGCCAGGTTAATGACCAATGATGACCCGCCGTAACTCAGAAACGGCAGGGTCAGGCCTTTTGTCGGCAGCAGGCTCAAATTAACCCCCATGTTAATCACCGCCTGTAGCGTTATAGATACGGTAATGCCCAGTGCCAGCAAAGATCCGAAAAAATCCTGCTTTGATTTTGCGATGGCAAGTCCTCGCCATAAAATAACAAAATAAAGAAACAGCACGATTAATACCCATCTCAGACCGCCCTCTTCTCCAATTACGGAAAAAATAAAGTCCGTATGCGGATCAGGCAGATAAAACAACTTTTGATATCCCTGGCCAAACCCCTGCCCCCAGATCCCGCCTGAACCAAACCCCATGAGAGAATGGGTGATCTGATATCCTTCGGCCTGGGGATATTTCCAGGGGTCTAAAAATGTCATATACCTTTTAAGTCTATAATCACTTGAAAATATAAGATATGCGGCTGCGGGAAGAAGTAAAATAAAGGCGGAAACAAGATGCTTTATACGGACCCGGCCGGCAAACATGATGATCCATGCCATCATCCAGAACAGGGCAGTTGATCCGAAATCCGGCTGCATAATGATCAACATGGAAAAAATGACCAGCATGATTACATGGGGAAGAAATCCGATTTTAAAATCTTCTATCAGATCCTGTTTTTTTGTCAGAGAATACCCCATAAATACAATCAGGGCAAAGCGTGCGAACTCAACCGGCTGAAATCTGAACCCTTTAAATCTCAACCAGCGTGCGGCACCGTTCACGTCATGCCCCATACCTTTAATCAGGACAGCAACCAGCATTATAATTGCTCCGGCAATTAAAACATAGGTTAAGCTATGGTACAGGCGGTATGGTATATATCTACAAATCAATAACGCGCATAATCCAACCCCGGCAAAAATCAGCTGTTTTGTAAAAAAATAATATTCATTTCCATAATCCCGCAGGGCTATTTCACTGCTGGCACTGTATACCATGGCAATACCGATACCCGTTAAGAAAAGAACCGGCAGCAGCATGCTGACATCAAAAGAAAAATAATTTTTTGGTTGTGTCTGTTTCATCTTTTGCGGCCTTTTAAATGATATACGGCCCGGCTGAAGTCATTGCCCCGCTGGGCGTAACTATCATACATATCAAAACTTGAACATGCGGGTGACAACAATACCGTATCGCCGGGTACCGTTGATTTGTCGGCCATATTCACCGCCTGGGCCATGGTTGCAACCATTTCCGTTGCCACCATGTCCCCGATTGTTTTTTTTATTTTTTCAGCAGCCTCGCCCAAAAGAATCAGTTTCTTCACCTTCTGCCCCACCTGGGTTCTCAGGCTTTCATAACTGCCGCCCTTATCCCTGCCTCCCATGATTAGAACCACAGGAGAAAAAAATGATTCAAGGGCTCTGGCTACTGCATCCACGTTGGTTGCTTTTGAATCGTCATAATATTTAACCCCGTTAATCGTATCGATATATTCGACGCGATGGGGAAGCCCTTTAAATTGTTTTAACGCGCCCTTGATTCCCCGGATCGTCCCGCCAAGGGCTAAAACCGCCAGGCCAGCAGCTGAGGCATTTTCAAGATTGTGGCGCCCGCGCAAAAAAATTTCCGAACAGTCAATTTCACAAACCCCGATATCGTTTGTATGAAACCAGATCGTTTGGCCCGTCACCCATGCCCTGTTTTCACCCGGCACCCGTGCCCTGCTCTCATTTGATTGAGCGGCGTTAAAGACAAACCGCCGGGCTGTTAAATCCTTTGAGATTGACCGGATAACCGGATCTTCATCATTTAATATACAGATGTCAGTCGCATCCTGATTTTTAAAAATTCCGGCTTTGGACTGCGCATATGCATCAAAATCCAGATACCGGTCCAGGTGATCATCAGCAATGTTTAAGAGAATACTTACCTTCGGCTTAAACTTTTCAATGGTATCGAGTTGAAAGCTGCTTATTTCCGCCACCATAAAATCTGCGGCATCATGCTTTTTCGCAAACTCAATCATAGGCGTTCCGAGATTTCCTCCCAAAAGGGCTTTAAATCCGGATTGTTTCAGCATTTCACCCAGCAGCAATGTTGTGGTGGATTTACCGTTGGTTCCGGTGATTGCGATAATGGGTATATCAATAAAATAACAGGCCAGTTCGATTTCACCGATTACGGGTATATTTTTCCCCACAGCCCGTCTGACCGGTTCAATCGTGTGGGGCACACCGGGACTCAATACAATAAGATCAACCTGTTCAAACGTTTCAATCCGGTGTTGTCCGATCTCAACGCTAACCCCCATCTTTCTGATTTCCGGCAGCACGTCGCAAAGTTCATCTTCAGCCCTGTTATCAGTCACAGTCACCCGACATTTCCGTTCAACCAGAAATCGGGCCACAGCAACACCTGATTTCCCCAGTCCGACCACCAGAATATGTTTATTTGTCAAATCCATTTAATAAATCAAAAATACCTACCTGAGTTTTAAGGTGCTGATCGAAACCAGCGCCAGAATAATGGCGATGATCCAGAACCTCACAATCACCTTTGACTCCGCCCATCCTTTTAATTCAAAATGATGATGTAAAGGCGCCATTAAGAATATTCTCTCACCCTTTGTGAGCTTGAAATAGCCGACCTGCAAAATGACAGATAATGCTTCTATGACAAACACACCTCCCACAATGATCATTAAAATTTCCTGCTTTGTGATAACTGCGATGATGCCCAGCAACGCACCAAGGGGCAATGACCCGACATCCCCCATAAAAATCTGGGCAGGATAAGTGTTGAACCACAAAAACCCAAGCCCCGCACCAGCCATGGCACCACATATAATTGCCGTCTCCCCGCACCCTGTCACATAATGAATCTGTAAATATTCGGCTATTTTGATATGGCCCGCCACATAGGCAAAAAGCATGTACGTGGCAGCCGCAATAATCACAGGCCCGATTGCAAGACCGTCGAGACCATCGGTTAAGTTGACGGCATTTGACGTGCCGACAATCACCAGAATGGCAAAAACAATGTATCCCGGCCCGAGATCCGGAGAAAGGGTTTTTAGAAATGGAACCGTTACACGGGTATTGAATTCCGGATGACTATAAATCATTAATCCGGCAATGGCTGCGATTACAATCTGAAGAAAAAATTTATTCCGCGTACTTAATCCCGTATTTCTTTTTTTGATCTGTTTTAAGTAGTCATCGGCAAAGCCGATTAAAAAATATCCGATTGTGACAAACAGGATAACCCATATATAAAAATTTTTTAAATCCACCCAGAGCAGCGCTGACAAAACGATTGATATGATAATCAACACCCCGCCCATGGTGGGTGTTCCGGCCTTGTCCTGATGGCTTTTCGGGCCGACCTTTCGAATATATTGCCCGATCTGCTTTTCACCCAGTTTATGAATGACCCATGGACCCAGCATAAAACAGATCACTAACGCCGTCAGGCTGGCACAGATTGTCCGAAACGTAATATACCGAAATACGTTAAAAACCGATATTTCCGCCTGAAGCGTATTAAAAAGATGATAAAGCATAAAAATTTCCGGACTTATCTACATTCATATTTTTTATACCGATTCAACACTTGCTTCCAATTGACGAACAATCTCTTCCATTCCCGCCCCTCTTGAGCCCTTCACCAGAACGCAGTCTCCCGGGCAGAGGAATCCGTTTAACGCCTTTACCAAATCACCCTTGTTTCCTTTAATGATATCCGCATCCGGCATACCCTGATTTTGAGCGCCTTTCGCAACCGAAGCTGCATAATCACCCGTTAAATAAAGTCTTGCAACTCCTGATTTTACAGCAATCCGGCCGATTTTTTCATGCAACGATTCCGCATCTGAGCCCAGTTCAAGCATATCTCCTGCAACAAGCACCTTTTTTTTTTGCTCTTCCAACGATACCAGGGTTTGAATTGCAGCCTCCATGGAATCCGGGTTGGCATTATAGGTGTCATCAATCAGAAAAAATCCCCGTTGCGTCTGTTTAAAATTCATACGGCCCTGTACCGGGGTAAATGCTTCAAGGCCTGCCTTAATTTCCTCACCGGAACAACCGAACAGACAACCCATGGCTGCGGCGGCCAAAGCATTTGCCACCATAAATTGACCTGGAACGGAAAGTTCAACTTCAATGCTTTCTTCGGGCAGTTCCAGGGTAAATGCAGATCCGATCCCTTTTATTCTTGTATTAACCGCTCTGATATCCGAGTTCCTTGACCGGCCGAAATATATTACATTCCGATCCGTTGAAGCTCCGATTTTTAAGCAGAGCGCATCGTCACCATTAAGAACTATGGTGCCGTCTTCTTTAATGTTTTCCAGCAACTCAGCCTTGGCTGTCATTACATCTTCTATGGTGCCCAGACCTTCAAGATGGGCGGGCCCGATATTTGTGATCAAACCGAAATCCGGTTGACACATTTTACCAAGACGCCGGATCTCCCCGGGATGGTTCATCCCAAGCTCTATAATCGCTGCTTCATGGGAGCGGGTTAAACGAAACAATGTCAGGGGCACCCCGATTTCATTGTTTAAATTCCCGAAAGTGGATAATATGTTCAGCTTTTGACCGGCCACTGCTGCTGCCATCGCCCTGGTCGTTGTCTTGCCGTTGGAACCGGTGATTGCGGCAACAGGAAAATTAAACCGTCTCCTGTGCCAGGCTGCCATATCTCCCAGCGCCCGGATGGTGTCATCCACGGCAATGCAGGTGATATGTTTTTGTTGCCAGTCTTCTATTGGTTGACGACCGGCCAGCCGACGATCTATGATCATGCCCCGAATGCCGGCTGTAATCACATCCGGAATAAACCGGTGCCCGTCATGGCGTTCTCCTTTGATCGCCACAAACAGATCACTTTTTGAAATATTTCTCGAATCAATGGAAACACCTTCAAAAGAAGAGTACCTTTCACCTGACAACAATTCCCCGCCGGTTGCGGTCAGGATATCGTCAATTGTCCAGGCGATTGTATCCATTAGTTTTTATCCATTATTCCGGTTTTATCCATTATTTTCGCCAGTGCGCTTGTTGCTTTTTCCTGATCACTAAACGGTATGGTTTTACCGCCAATGAGCTGGTAGTCTTCATGACCTTTTCCGGCAATTAAAATCGTATCGCCGGGTTGTGACAGGTTTATTCCCAGGGCAATGGCCTTTCCACGATCAGGCTCAACCATAAATCCTTTATTTTTAAATCCGGTTTGAACTTCTTCCATGCTATATTCGACCGGCATCACTGATCTTATGCCGATAAGAATATCGTCAATAATCAAACCAGGTGCCTCTGTTCGCGGATTATCTGATGTAATCACCACAAAATCACTCAAACTTGCAGCAAAAATGCCCATCCTGGAACGTTTGCCCCTGTCCCTGTCGCCGCCGCACCCGAATACACAGATCAATCGACCGACAACGATATCCTTTATTGCCAAAAGAACATTCTTTAAGGCATCCGGCGTGTGGGCATAATCAATGTACACATTTCGGCCTGTGTTATTGAAAACCTGCTCCAGCCGTCCGGGAACAGCACTAAAAGATTCAATCCCTTTTTTGATCTGACCCAATGAAATCTTCAACGCCGCAGAAGCCCCGGCTGCACACATGATGTTCTCAAGGTTATAACGACCGATCAGACCGGATTGAAAATTTATTTTTTCGTGTAAAAATCTTATTTCACCCTTTATTCCCGTTTGATCAAATTTAACCTGATCCGGCCTGATTGTATTTGTTGCATCAGAGCCAATGGTAATGATCGGTATATTTTTTAACGCATCGGACAACTCTTTTCCTTTTTCATCATCTTTGTTAATCACTGCAATGGCATGTTCTTTTTTGGGGCCTGCAGCTAAATACTGAGTAAAAAATCTCTTTTTACAGGACCAATAGTCCGCCATGTTCCCGTGAAAATCGAGATGGTCCTGGCTCAAATTAGTAAAAACCCCCACATCAAACCCGCAATGACAGATTCTGTCCAGCGCCACTCCGTGTGACGATACTTCCATCACCACATGGGTTACTCCGGAAGCATACATTTTTGATAAAATTCTTTGAAGATCCAGAGACTCCGGCGTGGTCAGCGGATTATCATGTATCCGCCCCTGATACCGATAATTAATGGTGCTGATGACACCGACATCGATTCCGCATGATAACAGGATATGTTCGAGCAGATAAGCAGTGGTGGTCTTACCGTTGGTGCCTGTTATTCCGATAATTGTTAAGTTTTCGGATGGATTATTATAAAATTGCGCTGAAGCCGCAGCCAATGCTTTTCTTGTATCATCAACGCTGATAAAAACCGATTTGCGATCATCCTGGACTTCCTGTACCACGACAGCAACAGCGCCTCGGGAAATAGCATCAGAAATAAACTGATGTCCATCTGTGTGCTGACCTTTTATCGCAAAAAACATGCCGCCGGGTTTTACTTCATCCGACCTGTAATGAATCGACTCTATGTCGGGATCAAAATTTTGTGCGCCATTTTCCGGCGGTATACCAGGCATCTGAACCGGACCCATTGCATTGATTAAATGAGAAAGTCTCATGCTCCGCCTCTTTTTCCCAGACCATTTGAAACATTTAACTGTTCTTTGGTAGAAGTTGGCGCAATATTCAGATAATTAAATGTTTCATGGACGATTTCTTTAAACACCGGTGCTGCGACCACGCCGCCGTAATGATGTTTCTGAGGCTCATCAATGACCACAAGTACCGCCAGAACAGGCGATCGGGCTGGTGAAAAACCCACAAACAATCCGTTGTATTCGCAATTCCGATAGGTTCCTCTGGCATTAAGCTTCTGGGCTGTTCCTGTCTTTCCGCAAACCGTGTATCCGACCGGGACCGCCTGCCACCCCGTACCATCACGCTCAGTCACCGCATGCATCATCTCTATCAACGCGTCGGCGGTATCGGGCATAATCGCGTTCCGTCTTTCTATGGGCGCAAAGCTCTTGATAATTTTGCCGTGCTCATCGGTTATTGCTTTGACAATATACGGCTTCATCAATACCCCGTTATTTGCCACTGCGGATATGGCGGAAATAAGCTGAATGGCGGAAACGGAGATTCCCTGGCCAAATGCTATGGTCGCGTTATCAATTTTTTTCCATGATTGATAATTACGAAGAAGCCCTTTTGATTCTCCCGGACAGTCAATGCCCGTTTTTTCGCCAAACCCAAAATTGCGAAGGGTATTATATAATGCCGCAGGCCCTATCATTTCGGCAATTTTTGCCGCACCGATGTTACTCGAATACTTTATAACATCATGAACCGTTAAATCATCGTGCGAATGGGTATCATGAATCACATTTCTGCCGATTCGATACTGCCCGCTTTCACAATTGATCACTGTTTCAGGATTACACATCCCACTTTCCAGGGCCGCTGCGACCAGAAAAATCTTCATGGTTGATCCGGGTTCAAACGGATCTGTGAGTGCTTTGTTACGCCACGTTTCTTTGGGAAACAAATTAAATGAATTCGGATTATATGAAGGATAATTGGCAATGGCCTTTATGGCACCGGTCTCAGGGTCCATAACAATTGCAACACCGTCTTTGGCATTGTTTTCCTGCACGGATTTTTTTAAGGCTTTTTCAGCAATGTATTGAATCGTTGCATCGATGGTTAATATCAGATTGTTTCCTTCATAACCCGGCGCACATGACTCATGCCGATCAAAGATGCGCCCCATGGCATCTCTGATGATTGTCCATTGACGGATATTACCTTTTAAATCTTCGTCATAATATTGTTCCAACCCCTCAAGACCGTCTCCATCAGTACCTGAAAAACCGATCACTTGTGCGGCAAGGGCTTTTTGCGGATAAACCCGGCAATAGGTGGGAAAATATTCAAATCCTCTAAAGCCCAAAGCTTTGAGCGCAGAAGCTTTTGCCGGCGTGACCCTTCGATCAATCCAGACAAACGGGGCCGTTGATTTAAATTTTTTATAAAGAAAATTTGCATTCATTTTCAAAGCCCCTGCGACGACTCCGGCGAGCTTGCGTTTGTCCGTAATCTTTTTATTCTCTTTATCTCTTACGCTTTGGGGATGAACGCCGATTTCCACGACATCCGCGCTCACTGCCAGCTCCCGATAATTCGCATCATATATACTGCCGCGTTTCCCCCGGCCTTGTATGTCTTTTTGATATTGAGATGATGCCTTTTCAGACAGGTCATCATCCTTGATAACCTGCAGGTAAAAGGCCTTTAACCCGATCAAAACATAAAGAACGGAAAAAAACCCCCCGATCATGATAATTCGACGATTCCGCCGGGTATAACGCTGTTTTTCTATTCTGGTTGAGTTCATGGTATAATTACTATTTGTTCGGGCCCTGGTATGGTCAGCCCGAATCTTTTTTTTGCAATTTTTCCGAGTACCTGAGGAGATTTGAGATGAGCAATCTCGATTTGCAGATTCTTCTGCATGCAAATTAAACTTTTGCGCCTGTTTAAGGCATTTGTAATTTCATAACCGGTTCGAATGCATTGAACGCCGCACCATGTTTTAAAAAAAAACTCCACGATAAATATTGACAAGAATATAAAGCTGACTCCAATAACCCGTGATGTAAGAATATTTTTTCGCGATTTTTTATTTATTTTCATGGTAATAAATCTGATTTGTTATTCTTTTCTTCCCGGAATAAGCGCTGCTACAACTTGCCCCTGACATTTATTGCCAAGAAAAATGATTTTATCGTTGTACTCTGGGTATTTCAGGTCTTTCGAGCAATCGCATTCCATCCGGTCTGAGCAATAATTACAGCACCCGTCCGGCAAGACAAAGCGATCAGTGGTTTTGCCCGGCACAAACGTCCCTAAAATAAATATTAAGGACAACAATGCCACCACAAAAAATATTTTCAGTTTGATCATCATATCCCCCATATTTTTTATGAACGGTTTTTGACAAATAAAATTTAAAATATATCGGTCTATGTTTAATCAATCAGCTTTTCCGCCACCCTTAAGCACGCACTCCGTGCCATTGGATTGATTTTAATTTCCGCAGGCGTTGGCCGGATTACTTTCCGGCTTAGGACCCTGGCAATTTTTCTGCTATTGCATACACATTTGGGAAAATCCGGTGGACATGTACATTTACCTTCCAGGTCTAAAAACCGCCTTTTAACGATACGATCTTCAAGCGAATGAAAGGAAATAAAACATATCCGGCCCCCGGGATTTAAAAAACCAACAGCATCTGAAATAAACGAATCCAGAACTTCCAGCTCTTTGTTAACAGCAATACGCAGGGCCATGAACACTTTGGTGGCAGGATGAATCTTTCGCTTATGAACAAAGCGCTTCGGTATTGCTTCATAAACGATTTGTGCCAGTTCCCTGCTGGTGCGTATGCTTCCCCCGGCTCTTACGGCTACAATATGACGAGCAATTTTTCTTGCCCACCGCTCTTCGCCGTATTCCCGGATAACTTTTTCAAGATGGCCCGCCGATGCATTATTAACAATATCTTGCGCCGTGATCTCGGATTCGGCATTCATCCTCATATCAAGGGGTTCATCCCGTAAAAAACTGAACCCGCGGCCGCTTGATTCAATCTGGTGCAGTGAAAGACCAAGATCCGCTATTATGCCGTCGACCCTGGAAATATTTAATTGTGAAAGTATATTGGGGAGGTTGATATAATTATCATGAAACAGGTGAGTATTTGCTGCATATGGCTTAAGCACATGGGTTGCATTTTCAATCGCATCTGAATCCTGATCAATGCCGATTAATAGTCCATCAGGCAAAATTTTATCCAGAATTGCCCTTGAATGCCCGGCCCCGCCAATTGTACAGTCTACATAACATTTTCCCGGCTCACACTTCAGGTATGCAATCACTTCATTTAACATAACGGGTGTGTGACGGTAAATCATTACGTTAGAGTCCTAATTTTGCTATTTCGTTTCTAGCCTCCTCTTCCCTCATCATCAATTCTTCCAGTCTGGCGTTTTCTTGCTCCCACTTTTCCCGGGTCAATATATCAAAACGATTCATAACGCCGACAAGGACGATATCTTTTTCCAGTTTTGCATAATTTCTTAATTCCGGCGGAATCAAAATTCTCCCCTGTGTATCCAATGAACAGTCTGCGGAACCGCCAATAAAAGTCCGCTTGAAAAGACGTATGGTATCGCTTGTTTCAACCAAAGAAAGAATTCTTTTCTCAATTTTGAACCATTGATCATAGGGATATGCGACAAGCCCCCCGTCAAGGCGTGAAACCATAAGACCGTCCCCGCCCTTCTCATTTAAGATTTGCCGAAATCGAACAGGAATGATGACCCGGCCTTTAGGGTCAATGGTATGATATGAACTCCCCCGAAACATGGAATATAATCCCCATTAATATCCAAATTAATCCACCGACTTTTTAGATAGCCCAAAATATATCGATTTGTCAAGAAAAAAATGTATCTTTTTTTTATTTTTTTATAATAATTTTAAATATTAAAATCTAAGTGGATATTTATGGAGTAATATTTTTTATTTGGCACTAAAAAACATGTTCGTCAACATGAAAAATAAAAAACTAAAGCAACAAAATATCGATAAAATTATAAAAATATGTTATTCTAAAAAAATATTTCAATACCGGCTGAAATAACATGCGATTATATAATCTTATTATCGATATGAAAAAGATTCAGTATTTGAAGCCGTGAATTTGATCGCTGAAAATTTAAAACATGAATTAAAAAAATAAAAGAAAGGCTGAAGTCCGGCACTCAATCTGTACGGAGGGGTATTCCTCACAGATGTTGATTGCACCTCAAGGATTGAGTGCCGGAGAAGACTGAAGTGGAATTTATTCAAAAATATCGTGCTTCTATCCATGGTCTTTTTTCAGACCAGATCAT